>JACCYD010000684.1 GCA_013696695.1 Deltaproteobacteria bacterium
ATGTACGAGCGCGCGAGATCGACATGCGGCATCGCTGCGGTGCGATCAAGCTTGGCTGCGGCGTAGAATAACGCGCGTGCCCGCGCGTGCTCGCTCTTGTCGAGCATCGTCTTGCCGAGGCTCATGCACTCGGCGTACTTCGTCGGGATCCAGTGCTCGACCGCGGGCAGCTCGTTCCCTGGCGTGGCCTCGCCCACGCCACTACCGAACCCCGGCTTGGGAATCTCACCGGCGTCGACGGCCGGTAGCGTGACGTGAAGCTTGGTGTTGTCGTTAGCAGCGGGCTTGTCGCCACACGCAGCGACGACGAGTGCGAACAGGATGCTGAAGCGTTTCATGGCGAACCTCGATCTCTTCCGGCAAATCTGCTGCCGGTTCTTCCAGAAGGTTCAGCATCGGATGTGCCAGCCGGTTCTCTCAGTCGGCGAGCCAGCTTGTACGTGCGTGTGGGTGCGCGGACACGCAGCCCGTTCGCTACGCCACCACGCGAATAGAACGACTTCCCGCGGCCGTGACCGGCCTGGAGCGTTAAGTACCGCAACGACCCAACTCGAGCCACCTCGGCGCGACTACGTATATACGGTATATACGCAGCGCATTTGAGGGGTGCTTCCGCGTGGGTCGTGCAGCATCGAGCATAGGCCACCGGAAGTAGTCGTTGCACTTGTACTTGCACTGGCCAGGGGTTCCACTTCTCGGCGACCTCGCGTTGTCGCTCGCGACGCGAACACTTGCTGGTTGCCGCACTCGATGTCGAGAGTGCTGAGCTCTCGACGACGGCGTTGTCCCAGCAGTCGCCCTTGCGGCTCATGCTGCTGATGATGTCGTTCTGCGCCAGCACGTCCTGGTACGTGCCCGAAGGAGTTCTACTGCCGCGCGCTCAGAGACCGGCGCTGGCTTTGATCTGCACGACAGCATCGAGCCGACCTTGCGGCACCGAATCACCCTGGCCGATCGTGATCGTCGATCCGACGATCACGTTGAACGGCGTCTTGAACGTGCTCATCGCAGCGATCAGATCCGCGCGCCCGGTGGCGGTGAACGCGATCTGCTGCGGAGCATCGGTGACCATGCCCGCATCGACGCCGGCGATCGTTCCGATCTCCTTCGCGTCGGGGGAATTCGGATCCATCACCGACATCGGCGCGACGTAGACCTTCATCGGCGGCGTCGCGGTGTTCAGCGTGTTCGCCGTGACTTCCCAGGTCACGCTCTGCAGCGTCACCTTGATCACCGGCTCGTCGTTGATCTGCTGGAGCTCCGGCTTCTCGTTGAGGAGATCGACGGTCTGATACAGGCTGACCGCGAGCGACAGATCGCAGGTCTGCGTCGACGCGTTGCACTCGCCATCGCAATTCATCGGGCATGCAGCCTGCGCCGCGCTCGCGCATACCGTTTCGTTCCCGGTGCAGCTGGTCTGCAACAGCGGCTGCGCTTCGGCGTCGTCGATCTCCCAGCTCGCCGCGTCGACGCTGAATGCTTTGTCCGGCAACGTCAGATCGAAGTTGGTGACGTCCGAGCTGATCAGTCCACAACCGGCCGAGAGCGCCGCGACAACAAGACAGAATTTGATCATAGGCACCTCGTTACGGATGAGGTGTCGCCATCATAGCACCGGGTCTCCGAGGAGGCCGAGAAACAGGGCGTGACGCCGACTACACCTACACGCCGTGAGATGCGAGCAACTGCTCTGCGAGCGTCCACGGATCCGACGTCCGGTCGACGACCGCCTTCGCGATCTCGTCGAGGCCACCACGCGCCGCCGTCGCCTTCGCCGCGCGATCGGCGAGCAGTCCACGAACCAGCTCGGCGAGGTGAAACTTCGCACGTGCGATGGCACGCCCTTCCGCGGTAGGCCCGCTCCAGGCCCGCTCGCGGTGGCGTTCGATCGCGGCAGCCATCTCGGTGATGCCGGAGCCCTCCGCCATGCCACGTGTCGCGATCGTTCGCACGATCTCCACCTCCTTGCGCTCCCCTGTCGCCCGGAGGTCGAGCATGTTGAGCAGGTCACGCTCGGTGCGATCAGCGCCTTCGCGATCCGACTTGTTGACCACCAGCACCTCCGCGACCTCGAGCAGGCCTGACTTGATCGCCTGGATGTCGTCGCCGAGCCCCGGGACCGTGACGACGACCGTCGTGTGCGCCGCCTTCATCACCTCGACCTCGTCCTGCCCGACCCCGACCGTCTCGATCAGGATGCGCTGGTAGCCCATCGCATCGAGCACGTGAGCGACGTCGAACGTCGAGCGCGACAGCCCGCCGAGATTACCGCGCGTCGCGAGGCTGCGAATGAACACGCCGTCGTCCAGCGCGTGTCGCTGCATGCGGATGCGATCGCCAAGGATCGCGCCGCCCGAAAACGGCGACGTCGGATCGACGCAGACGACGCCGACGCGCTCGCCGGCTGCGCGGTAATGCCCGATCAACGCATCGACCACGGTCGACTTGCCTGCGCCCGGATTGCCGGTAATGCCGACGATGTAGCCTTTGCCGGTGTGTGGGAACAGCGCCTTCAAGGAGGTCAGCGCCTCGGGGCGCCGATCGTCGAGGTCGCGCATCAGGCGTGCGGCGCTGCGGACTTCTCCGGCGAGGATCGCTGCGATGTCGGTCATGGCTTTGCCTTGAACCGCTGCTCGGGGCCGGCGGGCGTGTAGATCTGTACCGCGCGAAAGTCGGCCGAGGCGGTGAACGCGTGCTTGGTGTTTGGTGGGATCTGGATCGTGGAGGTCGCGGTCACGGCGAGATCGACGCCATTGACCGTCAACGTGCCACTACCGGCGAGCACGTAGAGCAGCTCGGTCTCGCCGCTGTGCACGTGCTCCGGCACCTTCGCGTTCCCCGGCATCTCGAGGATCGTCGCCGACAGCTGCTTGTCCTTGATCGTTGACGACTCGGCGAAGATCGTGGCGATGCCGCGGTTCGGCAGGTTGTACGGCTTGGCCGCGGTGGCCGGCAGGTACATCGGACCGACCACGCCCTTGATTGCTCCGAGCTCCTTGGTCGGGAGCGCGCCCATGCGGGCCGAGCCTTCCCGTCCACCGGGCACGATCGCGATCACCGCGTGCATGTCGGCATCGGCGATCACGTTGCGCGCGGCACCGGCTGGCACGTACATCATGTCGCCGGCCTTCACGGCGCGCCGGTTTGCGACTCCGGTGACCTCGACGCTACCGCCGCCGAGGAAATACCAGAGCTCGGCGCGCTCGGAGATCCGCGCGCCGGTGGAGCCGCCGGCCTGGATCGCGATCTCGACGATCGA
>JACCYD010000828.1 GCA_013696695.1 Deltaproteobacteria bacterium
CCGAGCGCGGGCTACTTATCGAAGAGGTCCACGAGATGATTCAAAAAGGCTTCCGCGACCCCGTTCGTATTGCCCATGTCCGCATCACCTGACGGTAGAATGGTCGCGGGTGCGCGCTGCGTTGATCTGCTTGATCGCGTGTGGTGGGAGCGAGTCGGCGATCGGCCCGACCAAGCCTCTGCCGATCGCCGATCGATCACCCGCGCCGGCTCCACCGCGCCCCTGCTCGGCGACTTCCCCTGACCAGATCGGCGAATGGCGCTACGCGCTCGTCACCGCGCCGTTCGATCCGGTCGAGGACCTCACCCACGAGCAGCTGTTCGAGGCGTGGCGCGACGGTTCGCTCGCCGCCGCACCCGACACCATCGCGGCACTGTCGCCGGCGCTCGGCGATGCGTCCCGCGTGGTCCGGCTGGGTGACCGCGCGGACCCGGCATCGCGACGCGCGATCATGCCCGCTCACGAGCTCTCCCCTGCCTGGAAGGCGATCACGATCGACGGCGCGCATCCACTGACCGGTGCGAGCCCGCTACTCGTTCCCTTGTGCGGGGTCGCGAATCAGCGCGTGCGCAACATCGACCCCGACAAGCTCTCGACCGTGGTGATGAGCGGTACCACCGCACTCACGCGCCGCACCGCGGAACGGATCGAAAGCCACGGCGCCTACGATCTCGTGCGCCAGATCGCGCCGTGGTTTCGCTCCGCGGACATCACGCATGTGTCGAACGAGGTCGCGTTCCTGCGCCAGTGCGATCCGGACGCTGGCCCGAGCGGCGATCCGATGGACCTGGTGTTCTGCTCGAAGGATCGCTACATCGAGGCGCTCGAGGCGCTCGGCACCGACATCGTCGAGCTGACGGGTAGCCACCTCAGCGATTACGGGTCGGGCACGCTGGTCCGGACGATCGAGATGTATCGCAAGCGTGGTTGGGTATGGTTCGGCGGCGGGCGCACGCAGCTCGAAGCCGCAGAGCCCCGCATCCTCGAGCACCACGGCAACCGGTTCGCGTTTGTCGGCTGCAACGCCGTCGGCACGTGGCTCCATGCGGTATCGAAGGGCCCGGGCGTGGCCGCATGTGACTGGCCGCGGATGACGTGGGAGATCCGCGATCTGCGACGGCGCGGACTGTTGCCGATCGTCTCGGTGCAACATCAGGAGACGCACGAACACGACGTGCCGCCGGGTCTGGTCACCGATCTGCGCAGACTCGCCGAAGCCGGCGCGATGGTGGTGTTCGGCAGCCAGGCACACTCGGCGCACCCGTGGGATGTCCACCACGGCGCGTACATCCATTACGGTCCCGGCAACATCCTGTTCGCGCAATCCACCGAAGCGCAGCGCGAGGCGACGGTCGACAAGCTCTACGTTCACGCCGGCACGCTGCTCGCGGTCGAAAAGCTCTACACGCGAACCGAGCATGGCCAGCCGAGGCGGCTCACCGCGCTCGAACGCGCTCGGTTTCTTCGCCAGATGGCGGCCGTCTACGCCGACCTTCCTCCCAACGAACCGTGGTCCGCCCCAACTACGTCACCTGCCGACCGGGTCCGCCCGGATGCCTTGATCGTCGAGCACGGCCGGATTCAACAGGTGCTCGTTCGGATGCCACAGCGCATGACGAGCGATCACCGCTATCCACTGGTCGTCGATCTGATGGGTGGGTTGCCCTACCCGGACGATGCGTTCATCGTCGCGCCGATCGGCAAGCGGCGCGCCACTGGCCCCGAAATCGCGGGGTTCATTCACGCGAAATACCCTGTCGACCCAGATCAGACGTCCATCACCGAGCCCGCCAAGCCCACCAAGAAACGCCGATCCCGACGGCGCTGACTGGCACGCGAGTCGCAGCACTGCGGAATCACCATGGCCGTCTCGATCAAACCGGAAGAATCCCGTCGCCGCGAGCTACTCGATCTCGAGCACGCGTTCTGGAACGCGATGAAGACGCGCGACGGCCACACCGCGACCAGGCTGACCGACAACCGACGATCGTCGTCGGCCCGCAGGGCATCGGCGAGATCGAGAACGACTCCGTCGGCAAGATGATCGAATCCGCCGCGTGGAAGCTCGAGCGGTTTCAGCTGGACCCGTCGAACGTGAAGATCAAGATCATCGCCGACGACGTCGCCGTCATCGCGTACGAGGTCCAGGAGAGGATCGTCGTGGACGGCGAGTCACAGACCGTGACCGCGTTCGACTCGTCGGTGTGGGTGCGGCGGATGGGCAAGTGGGTGTGCGCGATGCACACCGAAACGCTCGCCGGAGACCCGTTCGGACGCGACCGCACTGCGAAACCCGCGGAGGCATGACGCGCGCTGTGGCCAGATCCAGCGTGCGCGTCGGCGCGGGATCAGGGAGCGGCTGATCCCCGCGATTGAACTGCGCGCAAGTCGCGGTACCTTCCGCAGGATGCGCTGGTGGTTCGTCTTGCTCGCGGTGATCGCGTGCGGCTCCAAGCCCGCCGTCGACGAGCCGAAATCCGACGACGCCAGCAGCCCGTTCGCACGCGGCGCCGATTTCAAGCCCCTCGCGTTCGGTGTCGAGGTCAAGGGCGAGGGTCGTCCCGTGGTGTTGATCCCGGGGCTCGGTTGCCCCGGCGAGGTCTGGGAGAGCACCGTCGAAGCGCTCGGAGAAGGCTACGAGACTCACGTCCTGACGCTGTCGGGGTTCGCCGGGCGACCCGCGATCAAGGAGCCGCTGTCGGCCGCCGTCCGCCGCGACCTCGCGCGCTACATTCGATCGCGCAAGCTCGATCGGCCGATCATCGTCGGCCACAGCATGGGCGGCTTCATCGCGTACTGGCTCGCGTCCTATCACCCCGACCTCACCGGGCCGGTGATCGTCGTCGATGCGGGGCCGGCGCTGTCGGGCGACATGGAGG
>JACCYD010000720.1 GCA_013696695.1 Deltaproteobacteria bacterium
GTCCATCGGGGCTCGCATCGGGGCCAATCGGATCGCCGTCACCGCAGGCAGCGACCGAGATCACGAGAGCAGCGAATCGCACGTGCCGAGCTTACACGCGTCCGCGATCGGCCCCGATACAAACGGCGCGGTCGATCACGGGCCGTCGAGCGCCGACAGAAACGGCGCGGTCTCGGCCGACAGCTTGCGGACCTCGTCGATCGGGCACCCGAGTGCGGTCGCGAAGCGCACGAGCTCGCGCGCTTCGGCCTCCGCGACATAGCCCTTCGCGAGCACCACCGAGATCGAATCGACCACGATCATCGCGGCCAGCTCTCCGGGATGGATGGTGTTGCCGCGGAACGGCGACGCCGAATTCCTCAGCTGCGCGGCGAGCTCGCCCGGCGACAGCGGCTCGAACAGCAATAGATCGTCGAGCGGCAGCGAGAAGCCCGCACGGGTCTCGACGCGCTCTTGCAGCCGCAGCCCCTCTTCGAGACCGAGCTCCTCCCCTGCCCTCACGATCGCGAGCACGGCGCGCGCATACAGGTGCGCGACTCCGACGTCGAGAGGATGACGCTTCGCTACGGCACCACGCACGCCTCCATCGTACCCCGTGACGTCGAGAGAAAGGCAACCGAAGCCCGGCGCGTGCCGTTGCTCGTGACCTCCGCCGCGTTCATCGAGGGCGCGTTGCCATCACCCCTCCTCGCGTTCATCGCGGGCCCACGGGGAGTTGGGTCATTTCCCCTCGAACTTACCGGCGCGTCGCTCCATGAAGGCACGAAGGCCCTCCTGCATGTCCTGGCTCGCCATCAGCGGCTGGAGATCAGAAAGCAACCGAGCTGCGGCTGCGGCTTCGGCCTCGGCGAGCGCTGCACGCGACGACACCAGCGTCGCGTAGACGCCGAGCGGTGCCTGCGCGGCGATCGTCTGCGCGATCGCCAGGGCACGCGGCAACTGCTGGCCGTGCTCGACGACCTCCTGCACGAAGCCGATCCGCAGCGCCTCGGCGGCGTCGAACTCGTCGGCAGTCAAGAGATATCGCATCGCGTTGGCCCAGCCGACCTCGCGCGGAAATCGGATCGTCGCGCCGCCCACCGGATAGATGCCGCGCTTGACCTCGATCTGGCCGAACCGTGCCGAGCGAGCGGCGATCCGGATATCCGTGGCGAGCAACAGCTCGATCCCGATCGTGAAGCAGATGCCCTGCACGGCCGCGACGATCGGCTTGCGAAGCCGGGCGCCGGTGAGCCCTAATGGATCGAGGCCGCCGTCGGGGATGTGAAACTTTCCTGACTGGAACACCGGTGCCCACTGCACGAGATCGAGGCCGCCCGTGAAGTGTTCGCCGAGCGCGTGGAGCACGCCGACGCGCAGCTCGGGATCGCGATCGAGCTCGCCGTACGCGAGACACAGCTGGTTCCACAACGGGAGATCGAACGCGTTTCGCTTCGCCGCGCGATCGAGACCGATCGCGAGCACGTGTCCGTGGCGCTGAAGCTGGACCTGACCCTGCGTCATTGTGCTCCGTTCGGTTTCCCCGAACGGTGGCAGATCGAGTGACCAGGTCGCCAGCGCGCCGGGGACGAAACGCCCGCACACGCGTGTGTGCACAGCGTCGTCCAACTCGGCGGGACCGTGCGGGGGAACAGTCTCCAGTGGGGATCGCGGAGCCCACGGTAGGTTGGTCACGATGTTGCTCGACGTGCGCATCATGATGACGTCGACGCGCCTGCTCGCACTGCTCACTCTTGGCACCGCGGGCGTTTGCACCACGGGGTGCACGACCGAGCTGGTCGAACCGCAGCACGGCATGATCGACGAGTACATCGCGTCGCTGCCGTATCTCCCTGTCGAGGATCCGGCGGTCACCGAGGGCACACGTACCGAGCCGGCACGCGAAGGCGACTATCAATGCTCGTCGCAGAACCTCCTCGAGACCCGGCAATACGATCGGATCGTCGCCTACGCCGCGAACTCCGACGCCCTCTATCCCGGTGCGATCGTCAGCGCCGATTCGGTGCTCACCGGGTTGTTCACGCAGATCGTGCTGCCGCGCGCTCCGGCCACGATCTCGGTCAGCCTCGAGAATCTCGCCGGCGGCAAGACCGCGGTGATCGAGGAGCCGAGCCTGTCGTCGTATCGCGATGCGCTCGCCGGCATCCTCGATGCCGAGATCACAGGCTCGACGCCCGCGAATCTCTATTCTGAGATCGAGGAGGTCCACACCGAGAGCCAGCTCGACATGGCGCTCGGGATCCAGGCGAGCTGGGGCCTCGGGATCGCGAGCCTCAAGACCAGCTTCGACTGGAAGCAGCAGGAGGTTCGCTCGCGCTACCTCGTGCGCTACACGCAGGCCTACTACACCGTCGATCTCGATGCACCGCGGTCGCCGAGCGCGTTGCTCGCACCGAACCTCCTGCTCGCCGACGTGCAGGCGAAGATGGACGAGCAACATCCACCGGTCTACGTGTCCTCGGTGACCTACGGCCGCATGGTCGTGTTCACGTTCGAATCGGAGTACTCGAAGGAGGAGATGGGCGCTGCACTCGACTTCGCGTACAGCGGCGGCGTCGACGTGTCGGGCGATGTCTCGGTCACGTACAAGGACATCATCTCGAAGAGCAAGATCACCGCGTTCATCCTCGGCGGCGATGCCGGCACCGCGGTGAAGACGATCGATAGCTACGAGGCGCTGATCAACTTCATCAAGGAAGGCGGCAACTACTCGCGGCAATCGCCGGGCGCGCCGATCGCGTACAAGCTCAACTACCTCAAGGACAACTCGCCCGCGCGGATGTCGTTCACCACCGACTACGACGTCAAGGAGTGCGAGCGCGTGTCGCAGAAGATCCGCGTCGCGCTGATGGGCATCGCGGTCGACGACGACGGCGGTGACGGCGGCGGCGAGCTCGAGATCTTCGGGAAGCTGTGGGCCGAGGGCGTCAACAGCGCCACGCTGTTCGAGAAGGGCAGCGGCAACTACGTCGTGATCCGCGAAGGCACCCAGTTCGGCCAAGGTCAGCCGCTCGCCGAGGCGATCATCGAGGTGTCGCCAAAGGCGGGTCAGACCATTCGCCTGCGAGGAAACCTGACGGAACACGACCCGTTCTTCGACGATGGGTTGGGC
>JACCYD010000835.1 GCA_013696695.1 Deltaproteobacteria bacterium
GACCCGACGAGCGCGATCGCGCTCCTCCGCGAGCTTCCGGCGGATTCCGCCCAGTGGCCGGTCGCGCGCCACATCACGCGTGCCGCGGTGGCCGGCGGCGTCGAGCGGCGGCTCGCGGCGTTTCCGAAGTCGATCGCGGGGCTGGCGTTTTCGCCCGATGGCAAGCGGCTGGCATCCGCGAGCGGCGCGATCACGATCCACGATCTCGCCGCGGGCACCGCGCGCGTCGTCGCCAGCACCGCGGCGCTACGCCTGATCTGGCGCGACAACTCCACGGTGGTGTTCGCGCAAAGCTCCGCCACGCGCCTCGGACGGTTCGGCACCGTCGACGTGTTCACGGACAGCGTCCACCACTATCCACACGACGCCTACGACATCGCGGTGCTCGACGGTCGCGTGATCGCGCGCGAGCAAGCAGGGGTCGCCGCCTACGGGCCCGACCGTGCTCGAGTCTCACTCTTCGAAGGTGCAACGCGCGCGATCGGCGTCGGTGGCGGGCGCGTCGTCGTGCTCACCACCGACAAGCTCGTCGTGATCGGCGAGCCGAATCGCGAGATCTCGTTGCCCTCGCCGGTCGCGTCGAGCTCGCTGCATCTGTCCGCCGATGGCAGCCATGTCGCCGCGTTGACCAGCGGCTTCATCCACCAGTGGCACCTCGAATCTGGCACCGAGCGCGTCTGGCCGCGGTTGCGGCGCGGGCTCGGGGAGACCGGGTACGTCGGCAACACGCTCTATGCCTGGTCGAGCGACGGCAGCGGCTTCGTCTCACTCGACGAGCCGATTCCGGTTCCGCAGTGGACGACGCCCGAGCGCGATGCCGGCGTGTTCTCGACGCACATCCTGCCGTTTCGCGGCGGGGCGATGCTGGTCACCGACGCGGGGGCGATCGCACATGCGACCGAGCTCGGCGTGCTTCCGCTCGTCCATCGCTCGCTCGATCTCGTACGCGCGGCCGTCGATCCGGCGGGCACGCGACTCGCGCTCGGCACGGCGAACGGTGAAGTGCTGCTGCTCGACACCTCGCATGTCGCGCCGACCACGCTGCGGGTCGCCCCTGCGACATCGCTCGCGGGCGCCTTCGGCACGCAGGTGCTCGTGCTCTCGGGTAAGCAAGATTCGATGCTTCCGCCGGAGCCTGCGATGCTCGGCGATCTCGAGGTGCCCGGGCTCGCCGCCGTCGATCTCACCTCGCGCGCGATCACGCCGTTCACAGGCCGAGCTGCGTACGCGTTCACCTATGGCGCGATGGTGGTCGCACACACGGGGATCGAGGAGCGCGCCATCTTCGACACCACGGGAAAGGAGCGCTTCCGGATCACCGGCTCGTGGTTCAACTTCCACGACAACGCCGTCTTCTACCTGGATCGCGCGGGCGTGGTGTGGCGGCACCCACTCGATGGTGCGGCGACCCAGCTCGCGACGATGCCAGCCAATGTCGACATCAAGCCACGCGGCGATAGACCCGAGGTCGTGACTCGGATGCAGGTCGTCGAGGGCGTTCCGTTCATCACGATCCGGCGGCGCGGCGCGATGCAGACGCCCACTCGATTTCTGGAGATCACGCCCGCCGGGATCCAGCAGCAAACAGGTCCACCTGGCGAGTCCGCGATCGTCGGCCGCACGCGCGATGGGTTGTTGTGGGGTGTGGTCGACGGTGTGTTGTGGCGCGCGCCGTTCGGCATCCCGATCACGGTGCCGCTCTCGCACGAGGTCGCCTTCGCGTATCTGTTCGACGATCGGATCTGGGCGTTCGGCACCGCACAGCTGACGGTGCTCGACGGTCACGGGGGCGAGACCACGAGTGCGATCCACTGGACGAACGGACCGTGGAAGGTGCGCGATGGTGTCGTGCTGGGCGAGGCCGGCAAGGTCATCGAGCTCGTGCCCGGTGCCAACGTCCGACGCACGCTCGGCATGCACGGAGAGATCAAGCGAGTCGTCGCGACGCCGGACGGCGCGCGGATGATCGCGTTGTCGGAGCTCCCCGATGATCGGCTCGTGCTCGGCTACTGGAACGATCCGGTACCCGCCGATTCGCAGGCGGTCCGCGCGTACCTCGACACGCTGACCAACGCGCGACTCCAGCCGAGCTCCGACGTCCTCCGCTGGGACAACTGACAGGCGGTCGCTCTCCCGAGCGTCAGGTATCGGTGGTCTTGCCGGGATTCTTCGCGAACCACTGCCGTCGCTTGATCGTGACGAACGCGATCACGATCAGACCGGCGAGCCCGGGGACCAGCCCGCCGACGATGGCGACCACCATCCAGGCGCCGAGACCACCACCGAGTGCGAGCACGAACGGCTGGTCGGCAGTGCACGCGAGGTTGTAGGTGCCGGGCGCGACGACATCGACGTCGAACACCTTGCGCCCCACGTACGGACCGGAGGCGTACTCGATCTTGCCCGTCGGGGCCTCGAGCTTCAGCGTCTTGCCGCGCTGATCGCGCAGCGTGCACGTGAACTTCAGATCTGCGGGCGTCGAGTAGCTGTGCTCTTTGAGCTCGGATTCAGGCTCGTAGTAGAGCGCCGCCTTGCCGCCGGCGAGCGCGACCTCGTGCACGCCCGGCATCACCCGGCGCTGCATGGTCTCGACGACCTCGCGCATCTGGTTGAAGCCGGTGAGCGAGATCGCGAGCGCAGAGCCGATCAAGCCGAACGCGACCAGATACCAACCAGCGGAGGTCGGTCGATCTGGCAGCTCCTGCATCAAGCCTCAGTGCGCGATAGGCGCGGTGGCATCGAGCCGGGCCTTCGCCCAACCCGCGCGCGTCCGCAGATTCACGTAGTCGCCGTCTTGCGGCTTGTCGCCCCACTTCGCGATCTCGGCTTCCGCCGACACGAGATCCCGCTTGGCGACCTCGGCATCGACGTCCTTCGCCGACACCGCTTGCTCGATCAAGATCTCGACGGCACCGCTCGGGTCGACGCGGAGATATCCGGTTGACACGGCGTAGCGCACCTTGGCCTTCGATCCGATCGTCAGCACGCCCGGCTTGAGCGCGGCGAGCATCGGCACGTGCCCCGGAAGTAGCTCGAACTCGCCGAGCTCGCCGGGCGCCTGCACGCTGTCTGCATCGGTGTGCGCGACAACGCCGCGCGGCGTCACCAGGTTCACCTTCAGGATCGTGGGCAAGCCGGTCGCCATGGTTAGCCCTCTTAACCCTTCTTTGCGAGCTCGGCGGCCTTCGCGCGAGCGTCGTCGATCGTGCCGGTCATCTCGAACGCCTGCTCGGGCAGGTCGTCGCACTTGCCCTCGAGGATCTCGTCGAAGCTACGGACGGTATCCTCACGCGAGCAGAAGATGCCCTTCATGCCGGTGAACGTCTCTGCGACGTGGAACGGCTGGCCCATGAACTTCTCGATCTTGCGGGCGCGCGACACGGTGATCTTGTCGTCTTCCGACAGCTCGTCCATGCCGAGAATGGCGATGATGTCCTGCAGGTCTTTGTACTTCTGCAGAACCT
>JACCYD010000743.1 GCA_013696695.1 Deltaproteobacteria bacterium
GGGCAGGGGACAGCCCGGTCGCGGTCAGCCAGGTGACCTTCGCGCCATCGGCGATCGCGGCGATCCGCCTGCTTGCCTCGGCGATCGCGGCGCTCGCTTCACCAGGCAACGGATCGCCCTGCACACCGTGGCGCCGCGCGCGGCGCTCGTCGAGGCCTGCGAGGACCCGCCGCTCGACGCGGGGATACAGCGCGCGCCCGATGCTGGCGAGTGCGAGCGGGATCAGCGTGGAGCCGACGAGGAGCGCCTGCTGTAAATTCCCGGGCTCGGTCCACTGCGTGGTCATCCACACCGCCGCGCCACCGCCGAGGACGACGACCAACGCGATCGTGGCGATCGTGATCACCTCGGCCGCCGCCGATCGAATCGAGAACAGCTGGCTGCGCAGCACGACCGTTCCGATGACGATGAAGCTGACCAGCGTTGCAAACGTTGTTTCGGCCCACACGGCGGCCTCGAACAACCCGAGCCGGGGTGCGAAGAAGTACGCGGTGAACCCGAACACCCAGCGGAACCACAGCATCCCGATCACGGTGCGCTCGCTGCGCTCGTGGGTGAGTTTCCACGAGCGATAGCCGAGCACGAGGATGATCGTCGTCATCGGGGCGAAGAACGCCCACTGCGTGTAGCGCAGCGGTTCGCCGGCGCGGCCTTCGATGACCGTGATGACCGCAGCGCCGATTGCCCAGGCGAACAGCGGCGCTCGCCACTTCCAGCCGATCGCCGGCCGCATCGGGAACGGCACGATGAACTCGACGGTGAGGACCGCGAGGACGATGGTCGCGACCGAGCACGGGATGGTGACGGCGGCGTCGACGATCGAATCGCCGGCGAGCACGTTGAGGCCACGCCACGCCGTCATCGCGGCATCGACCATGGCGAGCACGCCGAACGCGAGGTTGTCGCGGCGGTTCGGGGCCGCGCGGATCACCAGCGTCGCGTACGCCGCGCCGATCGCCGCGATCGCGAGCGCGATCAGTCCGCCGATCACTTCTTCTCCTCGTCGCGCGGATTGCGGAGGCCGTACTCCTCGATCTTGCGATCGAGCGTCGGCCGGCTGATGTCGAGGATCGCGCACGCGCGGCGCTTGTTCCACTCGGCGTGGGCGAGCACGCGG
This sequence comes from Deltaproteobacteria bacterium, assembly GCA_013696695.1. Taxonomy (GTDB): domain Bacteria; phylum Myxococcota_A; class Polyangia; order Haliangiales; family Haliangiaceae; genus JABFXX01. The sequence continues at coordinate 1,118 of JACCYD010000743.1, forward strand.
ATGATGTGGACACGCTCGATCTCGCGCAGCGTGGGCAACGAGCCGCCGGCATCTGCTTCGGTGGCGATCGCGGAGCCGGTGACACCGAGCTGGAGCAGGGTCTCGTCGAGGACGTCTTTCTTGGCGAGTACCACCGCGCGCGTCAGCATGTTCTCGAGCTCGCGAACGTTGCCGGGCCACGGGTGTGCCTGCAGGCGCGCGAGCGCGGCGGGGGTGACATAGCGAACGTCCTTGCCGAGGTCGCGATTGATCTTGGCGAGCAGACCCTCGACGAGCACCGGGATGTCGCCGGGGCGGTCCCGCAGCGGCGGCAAGCCGATCTCGACGACGCGCAGCCGGTAGAACAGATCCTCGCGGAACGAGCCCTTCGCGACCATCTGCGACAGATCGCGATGGGTCGCCGCGATCACGCGCGCCTCGAGCTGCAGCGACTTGGCATCGCCGACGCGCTCGAACGTGCGCTCCTGGAGGACGCGCAGCAGCTTGGCCTGGATGTCGAGCGGGATCTCGGCGATCTCGTCGAGGAACAGCGTCCCCTTGCCGGCGAGCTCGAAGCGACCCGGGCGATCGGCGATCGCGCCGGTGAACGCACCCTTGACGTGTCCGAACAGCTCGCTCTCGAGCACGCCGGGCGCGAGCGCGGTGCAGTTGACCGCGATGAACGGACGATCGCGATCGGCACTCGCGACATGGATCGCCTTCGCGACCAGCTCCTTGCCGGTCCCCGACTCGCCGGTGATCAACACCGGTGCGCGCGTCGTCGACACCGCACCGATCTGCTTCCAGACATCGCGGATCGGCTGGCTCTTGCCGAGGATCACGCCGGCCTGGGTGTCCTCCGCTGCGCGCGACACGAACTGGTCGAGGTGCGATCGCGCCTCGCGGCTCTCGAGCGCACGCTTGATCACAGCGTTGAGGCGCTCGATGTCGACCGGCTTCACCAGGTACTCGTACGCGCCGAGCTGGATCGCCTTGACCGTCGAGCCCATGTCATCGCGCGCGGTGACGACGATCGAAGCAGGGGTGTCGGCGCGACCTTCGAGCGCGTTCAGCACGTCGAAGCCGCTGCCACCCGGCAGCCCGAGGTCGAGCAACATGACGTCGGTGGTTCGTGCGCCGTCTCCGGCGAGCGCGGCGATCGCACTCGGCGCGTCGATCGCGGTCGTGACGTCGTAGCCCTCGCCCGCGAGAAACTTCTCGAGGGTGCGACGGATCGAGCGGTCGTCGTCGACGATCAGGATGCGAGCCAAGGTGTTCCTCTACGAAGGCGGTCCACAGGCCGTGCCACGGTAACCACTGGAAACTGCGAGCCCGGCCAGCCACCAGAGTAACGAAACGTTCGATTCCCCGCGCGTGTCGAAGAAACATTCGTTACTTCGCCAGGTTATGAGACTCTATTTGACAGTGTCATCTAACAGTGTTAGATATGGGTCGTGGACGAGCAGTGGACCTTGGGAGAGCTGGTAGGCGAGGCGGCGACGCGAATCGCGGCCCTGCCGGCTCCGAAGAACGGCCAGGTCCGCGCCGTCCCCGATGACCGCACGATCCGTTACTACGGCACGATCGGGCTGCTCGAACGTCCTCTCGCGATGCGCGGTCGCACCGCGCTCTACGGTCGCCGGCACCTCGCGCAGGTCGTCGCGATCAAGCGACTGCAGGCGATCGGTCGCAGCCTCGCCGAGATCCAGGCGCTGTGGCCAACCCTCGACGACGTCTCGCTCGCGCGGATGTCGGGCGTCGCGCTCGCCGCCACGCCGGTACGTCCCACGTCGCGCGCGGCGTTCTGGAAGCGCGAGCCGATCGCCACGACGTCACCGTCGTCGCAATCGCTGCCGATCACGCAGCCGCGCATCGTCGTTCCACCTGCGTCGATGCCCGCGCCGGTCGACGAGACCGGCCAGCCCGTGGCGCCACCGGCGGTCGAGCTCCGGATCCAGCTCGCTTTTGGGATCACCCTTTCCCTGGCCGTCCCCGACGGCATTGCTCTGAACCCCGCCGAAGTCGACGCGTTGCGCGAGGCTGCGGCACCACTGGTCGGGCTGGCATCGCGCCTGCTCGGATCGCAACCTGGAGGAGACCAATGACTGCACTGCCGATGATGTTGATGTCTGACGAGGAGGTGGCCCGGTTTGGCCGTGCCGAGAGTTTCGGCGCGCTGCGAACCGAGCGAGGCGCGCTGCCGCTGGTGGCGATGGAGGTCGAGGCCCGAGTCGCTGGCGTGATCGCATCGATCGAGCTCGCGCAGGCATTCGTCAACACGACCGGCGTGCCGATCGAGGCGACGTACATCTTCCCGCTGCCGGATCGCGCAGCGGTTCACAAGTTCCGCATGGAAGTCGCCGGGCGCGTGATCGACGGCGTCGTCGAAGAGCGCGGCGCTGCGCGCGTGCAATACGACCACGCGATCGCCTCGGGTCATCGCGCCGCGATCACCGAGGAAGAGCGCCCCGGCGTGTTCACGCTGCGCGTCGGCAATCTGATGCCGGGCGAGACTGCGACGATCAAGCTGTCGCTCGTCGGTCCGCTGCCGATCGACGACGGCGAGATCACGTTCCGGTTCCCGCTGGTCGTCGCTCCTCGCTACATCCCGGGCGCGCAGCTCGGCGGCGAGCAAGCCGGTCTCGGCGCGGCCGTCGATACCAACCTGGTTCCCGATGCATCGCGGATCTCGCCGCCGGTCCTCCTCCCCGGCTGCCCGAATCCCGTCCGCCTCGGGCTCCGCGTCACGCTCGAAGATCGCGACCTGCACGATGTCGCGTCGAGCCTCCATGCGGTGACCACCGCGAAGCGCGGTGCGGAGCACGCGAGGGATGGTCTCGTTGTCGAGGTTCAGCCGGGTGAGCGGCTGGATCGCGATTTCATCCTGCGCTGGCGCGTCGACGGCGCGGCGCTGCGCACCAGCCTGGTGTGTGCAGATGACGCCGATGGCCGCGGTGGCACGTTCATGATGACGCTGGTGCCACCGAGCACCACGGCGCTCGCTGCCAAGCCCCGCGACGTGGTGTTCGTGATCGATCGCTCCGGCAGCATGGGTGGCTGGAAGATGGTCGCGGCGCGCCGCGCTGCGGCTCGCATGATCGACTCGCTGACGTCGCGCGATCGGTTCTGTGCGATCGCGTTCGACGACGTCACGGATCTGATGCCCGAAGCGAACCTGTGCGACGCCACGGATCGCAATCGGTTTCGCGCCGTCGAACAGCTCGCGAAGGTCGAGGCGCGCGGTGGCACCGAGATGGAAGCGCCGCTGCGGCTTGCGGCGAAGATGCTGGCCGGCGGCGATTTTAAGGAGAACTCCTTTCAGTCGCGCGAGCGCGTGATCGTGCTCGTCACCGACGGTCAGGTCGGCAACGAGGACCACATCCTCCGCGAGCTCGTGCCGAATCTGAAGAACGTCAAGATGTTCGCGCTCGGCATCGACCAGGCGGTCAATGCCGCGTTCCTCAAGCGGCTCGCGAGTGCGGGCGGCGGATTGTGCGAGCTCGTCGAGTCCGAGGATCGCCTCGACGCGGTGATGTCGAAGGTGCACCGCAGGATCGGCACGCCGATCGCCACGGAGATGACGCTGCGCGGCTCCGGCCTCGACATCGACCCGAATTCGATCGCGCCGAAGAAGCTACCGGATGTGTATGCGGGTGCGCCGATCACGGTCCTCGGGCGTTATCGCAACGCGGCGCCGGCGAATGCGGCGGTCGAGATCGCCGCGACGAGCCTCGGCGATCCGATGCGCACCGAGATCAAGCGGCATGTCGACAGCGCACCTGCGTCGTGGCTTGCTGCGAGCTGGGCGCGCGCCGCGATCCGCGATCGCGAAGATCAATACGCCGCGGGCTCGCACGGGCTCGAGCAAGAAATCGTGATGCTATCGAAGACGTACAGCGTGCTGTCGCGGTTCACGGCGTTCCTCGCCGTCGATCGCAGTCAGGTCGTCAATCCCGGTGGTGGCATCCTGCAGGTCGTGCAGGCCGTCGAGGAGCCCGCGGGTCGGGAGCAGAGTGCAGGGGTCTCGAGGGCCAAGTCGATGATGGCCCCGATGGGGATGGCTTCGATGCCTCCGATGGCTGCGTCGCGTCGCGCTGCGCCTCGCCCGGCGCCGATGACGCCGCTCGGTCCCCCACCGATGGGTGCGCCGATGGGCCCGATGGATGGGATGGGTG
>JACCYD010000770.1 GCA_013696695.1 Deltaproteobacteria bacterium
ACTCGCTCGGCCTGATCAATGTCCTGGAGTAAATGAGTTTATCTACAATGTTGCCCGCGACCCACGCCTTGCCGAGGCTGGGGTCATGGCAACTCGCGAAGCCGAGCTATATAAGGACAAGATCGAAGTCAGCCTCGATGGCCGACAGATCTTCTATCTGTTCTTTGGTGGAGCAGTGCTGGTGGGGATGGTGTTCGTGCTCGGCGTCATGGTGGGGCGACGCGTCGAATCGCGCAGCCACGTCGACCGCCTCGATCACGGGCGAGCGGCGAGCGATCCGCTGGCCGCGCTCGACACGCTCGAGAGCCGCAAGCTGTCGTTCCAGGACGCGCTGACTAAGTCCGAGCCGACGACGCAGGTCGAGCGCCAGATCGACGACCTCGCGAAGGCGCGCGGCCTCGATCCCAAGCCCAGCGCCAAGCCCGTCGAGGCCAAGCTCGTCGAGGCCAAGCCCGCCGAGGCGAAGCCCGCCGTCGAGGCGAAGCCCGTCGAGGCGAAGCCCGAAAGGCTGGAGAAGGACAGGAAAGACAAGAAGGACAAGAAGGCCACCGAGCCCAAGTCCGACATCAAGGAGCCAGTCACCAAGCCGGAGCAGGCGATGGTCGACAAGCCCGCTCAGGTCTCGCGCGCGAAGAAGCCGGTCGCGGAGGAGCGCGTCAATGCGGACGTGATCACCGTACTCGACCCTCCCAAGAAACCCGAGCCGGCCGGGGAGCCCGACAAGGCCAAGCCCAGGTTCACGCTCCAGTTGTCGTCCTTCCAGGACAAGCAGGAGGCCGAAACGTTCCTGTCCTCCGTGAAAGCCGCGGGTTACCAGGCGTACGTGACGGAGGCGGAGGTCAGTGGAAAGGGTACTTTTTACCGCGTGCGGGTGGGCAAATACGGCTCGCTCGATGCCGCCAACAACGCCAAGGCTGATGTCGAGAAGGCGACCAGAAAGTCGGCTTCCGTCATGCGGCTCTAGGAACAGCGTCGAGTAGTTGCGCCGTTTCAGGTCATCGCGAGATGATCACGAAATGGGGCGTTTCTTCCGGACCTGCGTGCTGAGTCTGATCGCGTGCGGTGCGTGCGGGGAGTCGGAAGACTTTCCTGACAACCCGGATCTGCCGGATTCGGGTCCGTTCCCCGATACGACGCCGCCGACGGATGGCGGTGATGGCGGGTCGCCCACCGATGGCATGGACGGCGAGCCGCCCGTGATCACGATCGTGAACCCGTTGGCAGGCGACATCCTCAACGGCTCGATCCAGATCGAAGCGACGGTGACCGACGACTCGCAGCCCGTCACGGTAGGCGCGACGATGGGCGGTTTGACCATCACGATGGTTCGCGTCGGGTCCACCGAGACGTTTCGCGGCACGTTCGATACCGCGCCGCTCGCCGGCTTCGTCGGCCCGACGATCATCGTCCGTGCTTCGGACAACGGCGGGCTGACCTCGGAGGTCGGCATCCAGGTCGTCCTCGATAATGAAGGTCCGATCTCGTCGCTCGATCCACCGCAGGTCCGGACGCAGCGGATCGCGGGTGGTGGATTCGAGTGCAGCCGCGAATTCGATCCGCTCGGTAGCGATGCACCGGACGACGGTCAGGTCGTGGCGCAGCTGTTCGAGTTGCGCGGTCGCGTGCACGACCTCAGCAACACCGGCACGCTGGATCCGCAGAACTCTCTCGTGATCCCGAAGGCCGGCACGAAGACCGCCCAGGTCTACGTGTTCGACGACGCCACGAAGCCGCTCGTCGTCGATACCGACGGCGACGGCGAGTGCGACGAGATCAATCCCGACATCGTCCCGGCGACGGTCCCGATGGCCGCGAACGAGGCGGCCGTGGTCGATCTGGTCGCGATCGATCCCGCCGGCAGTGGGTTCTTCCCGAGCGAGACGTTCGGCGGCTTCAACAGCGGCTCGTGCACGTCCGGCACCGACACGGAGTCCCCCGATCCGGTGTGTTTCGGCGAGTCCGCGACGATCGTGATCCAGGATCTCGACGGCGCGCCGGAGATCTTCGGTCTGCCGGCGGTCAGCGACTTCAACTGCATGGGCTTCGCGTTCGACGCGCGCGCGCAGAACATCAGCGACGGGTTCGCGTGTGTCGCGCTGCGCGTCACCGATAACCTCGGCAACGTCCGCGTCTCGGAGCCGCTGCGCATCTGCATCGACTCCAATCTGAGCGGCGGCGACTGCAACGGCACGGCCCTCGGAGGCATCGTCGCTGCTGGCAGCCGGCCAAACTGCACCGGCACGGTCACGGGCGGCACGGTGACCACCACCGCGTGTACGCCGCGCCGGTTCTTCAGCGGCGTCGCGAACGAGTTCGAGCTGATCTCCGAGTAGCGGCTAGGGCGTCCCTACTTGGACGTCGTCGTGGTTCGTGGTCGTGGTCGTGGTCCTGGACCTTGACGGCGACGGCAACGGCGACGTGGAGGTGGACGCTCAACGTGACGCGGAACAAGGAACTCCGGTGAGGCGATGGAG
>JACCYD010000797.1 GCA_013696695.1 Deltaproteobacteria bacterium
GGCCTGCTCGGCGTCGAATGGGCCGAGGCACGCGGCCACATGGCGCTCGATGTCGCGCTGTGGGTCGGCTACGCGAACGATCCGCTGGTCGTGTACACTGAGATGGACGACGACCGCGACCGCGTCGGCTCGCTGGTCAAGAACCGCACCGCGGCGAGCCTCGCGGCATCACTGTCGCCGAACAAGTGGCTCGCGATCGGCATCGAGCTGCCCCTCGTGCTGGCACAGGATCGCGACACCGACTCGAGCGTGGTGGCTCCGATGGGGCTCGAGCAACTCGGAAGCTTCGGCGTCGGCGATCTCCGGATCAATCCGAAGCTCACGCTGCTCCGGCAAGCACGCGACGGCGTTGGCCTCGCGATCGTGCCATCCGTGATCTTGCCGACGCAGAGCTCGGGCTCCAACTACCTCGGTGATCGCGGCGTCGGCTTCGCGCCCGAGCTCGTGATGTCGCGCCGGTGGATCGGCTGGCGGTTTAGCGCCAACCTCGGGTACCTCGCCCGCAAGCAAGCGCGCCTGCTCAACCTGGTCGTCGACGACGAGATCTTCGCGCGCGCCGGCGTCGGATATCGGTTCGCCGATCGCGGTGGCCCACCGATCGGCCTGGATCTCACGGCATCGGCCGCCGTTGCCGCGGCGTCTCCGTTCCAGACACTCAACCAGGACCACCTGGAAGCACTCGCCGGCCTCAGCGTGCGCGTCACTCCGACGGCGATCCTGTTCGCCGCGGGCGGCGTCGGTCTCAACGAGGGATTCGGCACGCCCGACTGGCGCACGCTTGTCGGCCTGCGGATCAGTACGGCCGACAAACCGGTCGCGATCGCGCACGAGCCGCCGCGCGAGATCGACAGCGATGGCGACGGTCTCCTCGACAGCGTCGACCGGTGCCCGAAGGAGCCCGAGGACAAGGACGGCTTCGAGGATGACAACGGTTGCGCCGATCCCGATAACGACAACGACAGCGTGCTCGATGTCGCCGATGCGTGCATCGCGGTGGCGGGTATCGCGGAGCTGAAGGGCTGCCCGGCTTCGGATACCGACGGCGACAAGATCGCGGATCACGTCGACAGCTGCCCGGCGGCGCCCGAGGATGTCGACGGCTTCGAGGACACCGACGGTTGCCCCGAGCTCGACAACGACAAGGACGGCGTCGTCGACGCCTCGGATCCCTGCCCACTCCAGGCAGGCCCGATCGAGAACAAGGGCTGTCCCGACACCGATCGCGACGGCGACACCGTCGTCGATCGTCTCGACAACTGCCCCGACGAGAAGGGAGATCCGAAACACTTCGGCTGCGTGAAGAAGCAGCTCGTCACGATCACGAGCGGCAAGCTAGAGATCCTCGAGAGCGTCTACTTCGAGCTCGACAAGGCCGTGATCTTGCCGCGGTCGTTCAAGCTGCTCGACAACGTCGCGACGGTGCTGCTGGCCCACTCGACGATCACCATCGACGTCGAGGGGCATACCGATAGCCAGGGCGACGACGTGTACAACAAGAAGCTGTCGCAGCGCCGTGCCGAGTCAGTCGTCGCGTTCCTCGCGAAGAAGGGCGTCCCGATCGCCCGGCTGAAGCCGGTCGGCTATGGCGAGGAGAAGCCGATCGCCGAGAACACGACCAGGGATGGTCGCGCCCAGAATCGGCGCGTCGTGTTCACGATCAGCGGTGGTGACGGCACGGTGCAGACCAAGCAGCAGGGTGCGGGCGACGACACGAAGGAGTGAATCCGCCGCCACGCCGAACCAGGAACCTTCTGAGTCCGTCGCGCATTGCGCTTGCACGACCAAAGACATGGCCCTGCATCCCGTCGCGGAAACTGCTGCAGCCGAAGTGGCTCCCTGGATCGAGCGCATGGCGCGCGTCGGCTTCGTAGCCAAGGGCGTGTTGTATCTGACGATTGGCATCCTCTCGGCGCGGTCCGCGATCGGCGCTGGGGGGCGCACCGTGACGGACACGCACGAAGCCATGGATGCGCTCCACGGGACCTTCGGAAGGCCGCTTCTCGCGATCATCGCGTTCGGGCTCGCGGGCTACGGCCTGTGGTTGATCGTCAGCGCCTTCACCGACGCGGAACACAAGGGGCACGGCGCGAAGGGGATCGCCAAGCGAATCGGCGCGGCGGTGCGTGGCATCGTCCACTTCGCACTCGCCGGAACCGCCGCGAGTCTCGTCCTCTGGCAATCCAGCGGCGAATCACATGACGACAAGGCGCAGCACTGGACCGCGCGGGTCCTCGACACGCCCGGCGGCATCTTCCTGGTGTGGGGCGTCGCCCTGGCGATCGGCGGCTACGGTCTGTTCCAGCTGCGCAAGGCAGCGTCGAAGAAGCTCACGAAGAATCTGAATCTCGAACGGCTCTCGACGAGAACCCGGCAAGTCGTGATGGGGATCAGCCGCTTCGGCGTCGCCGCGCGCGGTGTGGTGTTCGTGACCATCGCCGTGCTGTTCTCTCGCGCCGCGATGAAGGGAGACGCCCACGAAGCAGGCAGCACCAGCGCATCGATGCGCGAGCTGTTCGAGTTCGGCCGCTGGCCCTTCGTCGCGATCGCAGTGGGCGTCGCGGCCTACGGTATCTACGAGCTGGTCGAGGCGCGGTATCGTCGCGTCCGCGCGCGGTGATTACTGCTGCTTCCGGATCTCGCGCCCAGCAACCGCGCTGCGGCGATAGACCTTGTGATCGCCGTCGACGAACGCCGTGCCGTTCCACATCCGCACCAGCACGGTGACCTCATCGCCGTCGAACAGGATGCGGTTGTAGTTATTCGGCTCTTCGCGCGTCCGCGTGGACATGCAGGTGCCCGCGTGCACGTTGATGATCCGGTGCCCTTCGTCGCGCATCGCGGCATCGTCGGTGAACGAGACGTGGAGATGCCCGGTGAGGATCATGTGCACGCCAGCAGTCCGGAACGCGACCAACGCCGGCTCGGCGCCATCGACGATGTCTCCCTGGGCGCGCTCGGGGCCGACGAACGGATGATGCGCCACGATCACTTTCCACTTGCCGTTCGCCGTGGCGAGCGAGGTGGTCGCGGCTCCGATCTGCTCGGAGGTGATGCGTCCTCCCTTGGCGGTGAAGCCGTGCGCTGTCGAGATCCCGGCGACGGCGAGCTTGTCGTCATTGAAGGTCGGGGCGAGGTCGTCGGTGATCTCGTTGCGATACGACCCGAGAGGATCGAAGAACCGACGCACGACGTTGTAGAGCGGCACGTCGTGATTGCCCGGCACCACGAGGTAAGGAGTCTGGAGCTCGTCGAGGAACGCGCGCGCGGCGCGAAACTGCGCCGTGCGTGCCCGCTGGGTGAGGTCGCCGCTGAGCGCGACCAGCGATGGACGAAGTCCCTTGAGATCGCCGAGCAAGGCATCGAGGACCGCCGGGTTCTCGGTGCCGAAGTGTGGATCGGAGATGTGTGCGATCGCCGTCATGTGGCCTCTGCGGTTGCTGGGAACATCACGGCCAACGCAAGCGGCCGGATTCGATAGCGCAGCGGCGATCGCATCGGCACGACCTCTCCGTCGACCGCGACCTGCAGATGGCGCTGGCGCAGGCGCACGACCACCTCGGAGGACGTCACCGCCTCGAAGTCGCGAACGGCGTCGAGGCTCCCGACGATCGCGCGCACCATCAGCCAGAACATGTAGAGGCGCCCTCTGCAGCGCATCATGTACAAGCTGAGTTGCCCGCGATCGAGCTCCGCCCGCTCTCCGAGCTGCAGGACATTGATCGTGTACTCGTTGTTGCCGACGAAGATCAGCGGCGTCTTGGCCACGAAGGTTCGCTCCGGCAGCGTGATGCACGCCGACAGCAACGGGAACCGGCGCAACACGCGCACCGCTGCAAGCGCCATCGCGCTCCACTTGCCGCGCCCGGTCCGCGCGCGCTCGCGATCGCGGTTGATCACGGTCTCGGGATACAGGCCGACCGACGAGTTGTTGATGAAGACGCGGCCGTTCACCTCGCCGACATCGACGCGCTTGATGCGGCCACCCACGATCGCCGCCGCTGCCGCCTTCAGCTCCTGCGGCATCCCGAGATCCTTCGCGAAGTGATTCAACGTGCCCATGGGAAGCACGGCCAATGGTACATCCCCGCCAGCCAGCGCTCCGGCGATCGCGCTCACCGTCCCATCACCGCCGGCGGCGACGATCAGGTCTGCGCCCCGTGCGAGCTCCTCGAAGGTCGATCCCAGGCGACCCGGTTCGATGCCGTGAATCACGGGCTCGACCCCGGCGGCCTGGAACGCCTCGCGAATCAGCTGCTCGCGCTTCTCCGCTTCTTCCCCACCCGTGCCCGCCGATGCGTTCATCAAAACGACGATCTTCGCGCCGGCCCCCGTGAGCGGCCTCGCCTCACCAGGGGCCATCGGCAATGCGGGAGCGGGGTCTGGAGGGCACATCTTGGGCGATCACGGATTGGTGCGACGACTGTGCCAATCCCCCCCGAAACCGCCCGAGGCGATCAGCTCCCTGATTCGGTCAACGCGCGTGCGGCCTCGATCGCCCATGCGCGATCGATTCGCAGCTCGCCGGCGGGCGTGGCGCGAAGCGTCGCCGCGAGCTTGGTGTAGCCGTCGAACGGGCTCGCGATCGTCCGGTGCTGATCCGGCAGCTGCCAGATCAGGTGTCCGGCATCGCGATCCACCTTCGCAAACAGCAGCACGCGATCGAGCTCGTCGCCGCGCGATGCCAGCAGCAAGACCTTGAGCACCTCGAGCACCGCGTCATCGAGGCCGGCCCGCAGGATCAGCACCTTCTCGAACAGCGCGTTGTGCGAAGGCACCAGCCGGCAGGTCGCCTGCGAGTGGGCGATCGTCACGAATGCGCGTGCGCCCGACGCCATCGCCGCCTCACCGCCGGGACATGCCTGACAGAAGTAAGCGTGCTCGGGATCGTGAAACAGCAGGGTCGCCTCGAGCAGCGTGCGCCGCCCGCAGCTGCACACAAGCACGTTGAGCTCCCCCGCGAGTAACTTCTCGACGAGCGCGGGTTGGTCTCGCGCGTTGATGCTCTGGACGAGCACTGCATCGTGGGCGCTGCCGCAGCCGGGGCAGCGAACCTTCACGGTGCCGGAGATCGACATCGGGCGGAGCTTCGCACGCGCGGCAGCCGGATCAGATTCCCGACGGTAGATACAGCTGTGATAAACAACGCCACGATGCGCGAGGCGAATCTGTGACCGAGCTCGTCACTGGATCGAAGATCGCGAAGACCGCCGATGGCTGCGGAGACCTGACCCAGATCACGCAGCTGATGGGCTGGTAGGGCATGCCGCACCCCGCCGACGCCCACGGCGTGATCCGCGTCCAGGGCGCCCGGGTGAACAACCTGAAGGACGTCAGCGTCGAGATTCCCAAGCGACGGCTGACCGTGTTCACCGGCGTGTCGGGCTCGGGGAAGTCGTCGCTGGTGTTCGGCACGATCGCGGCGGAGTCGCAGCGGATGATCAACGAGACGTACAGCGCGTTCTTGCAGGGCTTCATGCCCTCGCTCGCGCGACCCGAGGTCGACGTGCTCGAAGGCCTGACCACCGCGATCATCGTCGACCAGGAGCGCATGGGGTCAAACTCGCGATCGACCGTCGGCACCGCCACCGACGCCAACGCGATGCTGCGCGTGCTGTTCAGCCGGCTCGGGAAGCCGCACATCGGCTCGTCGAACGCGTTCTCGTTCAACGTCCCGTCGGTCCGCGGCGTCGGCTCGCTCGAACGCGAAGGCCACAAGGCGGAGAAGAAAGTCTTCACCGTCAACGGCGGTATGTGCGCGCGCTGCGAGGGGATGGGCTCGGTCAACGATATCGATCTGACGCAGCTCTACGACTCGAAGTCGCTCGCCGACGGCGCGCTCACGATCCCCGGCTACACCGTCGACGGCTGGAACGTCCGCATCTACAGCTTGTCGGGCTTCCTCGATCCCGACAAGCCGATCAAGAAGTACTCGAAGAAGGAGCTGCCCGACTTCCTCCACAAGGAACCCACCAAGGTGAAGCTCCAGAACATGAACCTCACCTACGAGGGGTTGATCCCGCGGATCAAGAAGTCGTTCCTGTCGAAGGATGTCGAGGCGATGCAGCCGCACATCCGCACGTTCGTCGAGCGCGCGGTCACGTTCACCACGTGTCCCGAGTGCGAGGGCACCCGGCTCAACGCGGCGGCGCGCTCGTCGAAGCTCAAGGGCGTCAATATCGCCGACGCCTGCGCGATGCAGATCGACGAGCTCGCGGGTTGGGCACGCGAGCTGAGGGAACAGTCGGTCGCCCCGCTCCTCACGTCGCTTCGCGACACGCTCGATTCGTTCGTCGAGATCGGGCTCGGGTATCTCAGCCTCGACCGGCCGTCCGGCACGCTGTCGGGCGGCGAAGCGCAACGCACCAAGATGATCCGCCACCTCGGATCATCGCTCACCGACATCACCTACGTGTTCGACGAGCCTACGATCGGTCTCCACCCACACGATATCCAGCGCATGAACGAGTTGCTCCTTCGCCTTCGTGACAAGGGCAACACCGTGCTCGTCGTCGAGCACAAGCCGGAGATGATCGCGATCGCGGATCACGTCGTCGACATCGGCCCGGGCGCCGGTGCCGCCGGCGGCCAGATCGTTTTCGAGGGTACCGTCGACAAGCTGCGGGCGAGCTCGACTCTCACCGGTCGCCACCTCAGCGATCGCGCCGCGCTCAAGCCGAAGGTGCGCGAGCCGAAGGGCGTCATGAAGGTGCGTGGCGCGAAGGCGCACAACCTCAAGAACGTGAATGTCGACATCCCGCTCGGCGTGCTCGTGGTTGTCACCGGCGTGGCCGGCTCGGGCAAGAGCTCGCTGATCCACGGCTCGGTCTCCAACCAGCCCGACGTGGTTACCGTCGATCAGGCGGCGATCCGCGGCTCGCGACGCAGCAACCCGGCGACGTACACGGATCTCCTCGAGCCGATCCGCAAGGCCTTCGCGAAGGCGAACAACGTCAAGCCCGCGCTGTTCAGCGCAAACTCCGAGGGCGCCTGCCCCACGTGCAATGGCGCCGGCGTGATCTACACCGACCTCGGCATGATGGCCGGCGTGTCCTCGATCTGCGAGGACTGTGGCGGCAAGCGGTTCCAGGCGTCGGTGCTCGACTACAAGCTCGGTGGCCTCGACATCGCGCAGGTGCTCGACCTCTCCGTCGAGGAAGCCACGCGCTTCTTCGGCACCGGCAAGGCGGCAACACCCGCCGCGCACGCGATCCTCTCGCGCATGGCCGATGTCGGCCTCGGCTACCTCCGCCTCGGCCAGCCGCTCACCACGCTCTCCGGTGGCGAACGCCAGCGGCTCAAGCTCGCCACGCAGATGGGTGCCGAAGGCGGCGTCTACGTCCTCGACGAGCCGACCACCGGTCTTCATCTCGCGGATCTCGAGCAGCTGCTCGGGCTCCTCGATCGTCTGGTCGACTCCGGCAAGTCGGTGATCGTGATCGAGCATCACCAGTCGGTGATGGCGCACGCGGACTGGATCATCGATCTCGGGCCCGGCGCCGGACATGACGGCGGCAAGATCGTGTTTGAAGGTCCGCCGGCGGCTCTGGTCGCGAACAAGGCGACGCTCACCGGCAAACACCTCGCCGACTTCGTCGGTCGCAAAGCTAAGGAGAAACGGTGATGAAGTCGAAGAAGCCCGGGGTAAAGAAGACCAAACCTGCGGCGAAGCCAGCTGCGGCAAAGAAATCTGCGGCAAACAAGTCCGAGGCGAAGAAGTCTGCGCTGAAGAAATCCGCACCGGCCAGCAGCGGAGCTGGCGCCAAGCTGATCGACGCGAAGATCAAGGCGCTCGGAGACTGGCGCGGAGAGATGCTCGGACGTCTCCGCGCGGTCGTGAAGAAGGCTGATCCCGAGGTGCTCGAGGAGATCAAGTGGGGCAACGTCCCTGTGTGGTCGCACGACGGGATCCTGTCGACCGGCGAGACCTACAAGGCCGCGGTCAAGATGACGTTCGCCAAGGGCGCGTCGCTGCCCGATCCGGAGGGCCTCTTCAACTCCAGTCTCGAAGGCAACACGCGTCGCGCGATCGACTTTCACGAGGGCGACACCATCAACGAGGCCGCTTTGACGGCATTGATTCGCGAGGCGGTGGCCCTCAACCAGACCAAGACGAAGCGTTAGCGATCAGGCTCGTTCACGCCCGGCCAGCGATTCGGGATCAACTGTCAGCCCGCGACTTCGGATCGAGACAGCATGGGCGATCACGGGTCGACGCAGCACCGGCGGCGATCGCCAACACGATGATGAGCGCGCGATCGTGCCCGCCGATCCAGCGAATTCCTGACTGCAGCAGAGAGTGGCCAGCGCTTCGGGCACGTTGCAACACGCGGCGAATTCGTGCGACGCGCGTTCCGCGACACGGCTCCGGATGCTTCGCAGAGCGCTTCGCGTGCCATGCTGTTGCGACGATGGCAGACGTCCCCATGGGATCGCGGCCTGCCGCTCGCGTGGTGCTGATCAACGCGCAGCAGCAGGTACTTCTGCTGGAGGCGCATGACGCCGAGGCCACCTGGTGGATCGCGCCAGGCGGAGGCCTCGAAGAAGGCGAGACCTTCGAGGATGCCGCACGACGAGAGGTCGAGGAGGAAACGGGAATCGTCGTCGAGCTCGGTGCGTGCGTCTGGGAGCGCCACCATCGGTATGCGTTCGAAGGCGCGCAGCACGATCAATACGAGCGCTTCTACGTCGCGCTGTCCTTCGAGCAGCGGTCGGTGCCGAGCAAGCCGGACGCGTACGTACGTAGCCAGCGCTGGTGGAGCCTTCCGGAGATCCTGGCCTCGGACGCCAGGTTCGCGCCGCGCCGCCTCGGTGTGCTGCTGCCGGAGATCTTTGCGCGACGCTTCCCGCGCGAGCCGATCGACTGCGGCGTCTAGCAGTCCTCACGCGCCACGGCGCTTCCGTGACATGTTCGGGACCATGTTCGTTCCAGCTCGTCGTGTGTGGGCGTTGTCGGCGGCTTGTTGCATCGCTGCATGCGGCAGCGAAAGCTCGCCCTCACCCAGCGACGGACCTGTTTCGAGCGATGCCGCCAGCGTCTGCACGGTGCCGAACGAGTGTCCGTGCTTCAGCAACGACGACTGCCCAGCCGGCACGCGGTGCCACTCCGACGGAGGCGACGTGTACTGCATGCCCGGTCCACGCGGCACCGGCGAGCCGGGATCGGTGTGCACGAGCGAGGACGACTGCGAGAGCTCGCTCTGCGTCGAGGGCTCGGACACCATGCGCTGCTCGAAGACCTGCACGTCACCCACCGAGTGCCCGCCCGAGCTGCCGCGTTGCCTGAGCGGCATCGGCATCTGCGCCCGGGACATCTGAGGAAATTCCATCGTTCCGCGTTCGGTTGTGTGCGCCCACGCGCGGCAGGTTCTCTGTCTGGTGCCTCGCGAAATCGAGGCTAGCCTTGGTAAAGTCGTAACCCAATGACGATCCCAACAGAGCCTGTGGGGAGCATCCCGCGTCCCCTGGAGCTGATCGAGACGGTCGCTCGCCTCGGTACCGGAACGCATCCGGATCTCGAACCGCTCTACGCCGCTGCGATCCGCGACACGATCGAACGGTTCGAGGAGACCGGCTCGCCCGTCATCACCGACGGCGAACAGCGCAAATATCACAACTTCTGGACGTACAGCGTCGACGGCCTGCCGAACACCGCACCGGACGGCTTCTCGATTCCGTTCGCGGCGGGTCACGTCCGTCGCATGCCGCGACTCACCGCGGGGCCGTTCAAGTACCGCTTGCACGCCGACCAGTACCTCGAGGCCGCGCAGAAATACGCGAAGGTGCCGCTCAAGCAAGCGGTGATCTCGCCGTCGGCGTTGAGCTTGCTGTATCCCGCGGAGGGCATCCCCGATTACTCGCGCGAACAGTTCCTCGACGATCTACTGAGCGAGCACGTGAAGGAAGTCCGCCGCTGCCTCGCGCTCGGCGCGCATGCCGTGCAGATCGATTTCACGGAAGCCCGCCTGGCGGTCAAGCTCGATCCCACCGGCGAGCTACTCACGCGGTTCGTCGAGCTCAACAACCTCGGCCTCCAGCGATTCTCGAAGGCCGAGCGATCGCGGATCGGCGTGCACACGTGTCCGGGCGGCGATCGCGACTCGACCCACAGCGCCGACGTCGACTACGCGGAGCTGTTGCCGAGCCTGCTGCAGCTCAACGCCACCCACTTCTACATCGCCCTCGCGGGAGAAGCCGATCACGTGCGCGTGTTGAAGCTGATCGCCCAGCACCTGAGGCCCGAGCAGCGGATCTTCGTCGGGGTCGTCGCTCCGATCGATCCTCGCATCGAGACTCCCGAGCTGGTTCGCGATCGCATCCTCGAAGCGGCGAAACACATTCCTGTCGCTCAGCTCGGCACCACCGACGACTGCGGGTTCTCACCGTTTTGCGACGATACGTCGACGACGCGCGATGTCGCGTTTGCGAAGATCAGGGCTCGTGTCGAGGGAACCAAGCTCGCGGCGCGAGCGCTCGGAGTCGCTTGATGGACGGCGAGGAAGAGCACAAGCGGCTGCGATCTGTCGCGCTGCAGAATGCCCAGACCATCCTCGCGGCTCGGTTACGTGCAGATCAGGAGCTCCAAGGGATCAAGGAGGCGCTCGAAGACGAGACCCGTGTTCTGGAGCTGCTGAACGAGAGCGGGACGAAGCTCGCCTCGAACCTCGATCTCGAGACCCTGGTCCAGTCAGTCACGGACGCCGGAACCCAACTGAGCGGCGCTGCGTTCGGTGCGTTCTTCTATACGGTGCCGAATCCCGAGGGAGGCGTGCTCACGCTGTTCACGCTGTCCGGTGCGCCACGCGCGGCGTTCGAAAAGTTCGGCCAGCCGCGCGCAACCGCGATCTTCGGGCCGACGTTCAGGAACGAGGGTGTGATTCGAAGCGGGGACATCAGCGAAGATCCGCGATACGGCACGCTCGGGCCCCACTTCGGCATGCCCGCAGGACACCTGCCTGTCCGTAGCTACCTCGCGGTGCCGGTGGTCTCGCGCTCGGGTGCGTCGATCGGCGGTCTGTTCTTCGGCCATCCCGAGCCGAACGTGTTCACCGATCGAGCGGAGCGGATCATCGTGGGCATTGCCGCGCAGGCCGCGATCGCGATCGACAACGCACGCCTCTACGAGGAGGCCAAGCGTGCTGTCGCAGCAGAGCGTGCCGCGCGCGTCGAGGTCGAGCGGATCAGCATCATGAAGGACGAGTTCCTCGCGACGCTATCGCACGAGCTGCGAACGCCGCTCAACGCGGTCCTTGGCTGGGCGGACATGTTGCTCATGCAAGCGACACCGGATGCACCGTCGCGCCGTGGACTCGAGACGATCGCCCGCAACGCACGCGCGCAGGCGCAGCTGATCGAGGATTTGCTCGACATGAATCGCATCGTGTCGGGCAAGATCCGGCTCGACGTCCAGCGCATGGATCTCTCGACGATCATCGACGCCGCCATCGAGTCGCTGAGGCCGTCGGCGGATGCACGCTCGATCCGCTTGTTCGCGACGCTGGACCCGCTCGTTGGCCTGGTGTTCGGCGATCCGCATCGGTTGCAACAGGTCGTATGGAACCTGCTGTCGAACGCGATCAAGTTCACGCCGAAGAACGGTCGCGTCGATGTCTTGCTGCGGCGAGTGAACTCGCACGTCGAGATCACGGTGAGCGACTCTGGCATCGGTATCAAGGTGGAGTTCCTTCCGCACGTCTTCGAGCGATTCCGCCAGGCCGACGCTTCGACGACGCGCCAGTACGGCGGCCTGGGACTGGGCCTGTCGATCGTGAAGCAACTCGTCGAGCTCCACGGCGGCAACGTGCGGGCGGATAGTCGTGGCGAAGGTCATGGCACGACGTTCGTGGTCAGCCTCCCCTTGCGAGTCATCGTCGAGGCGGAGGACCGGACACATCCAACATCGGCGCGCATGACCGCCGCGAAGCAGACGTCGATCGTGCTGAGTGGCCTCAAGG
>JACCYD010000804.1 GCA_013696695.1 Deltaproteobacteria bacterium
CCCCGTCGCGTCGCGCGAACACCAATGACGACGACGAAGATCCGCCGCACTCGTTCACCGCGGTGATGAGCGCAGTCGAGCTCGACGACGCGATCCCCGAGCGCTCCTCCGACATGGTGCCGGCCCACCTGGCCGACCAACGCTCCAGCGAGCGGGGCGGCCTGACGAAGACGGAGATGCCCGAAGGCCGAAAAATCGATTACGACCCGATCGACGATGGCTGGGGCCCGCCGGGAACCACCATCCCGCCGCCGCTCCTCGGCGCGATTCCGGGTGCGGTGACCGGCGACGCGTCGCAGATTCCGATGTCGGATCTCGATTCCGCACCCTTGATCGTCGGTCCACCCGCACCGCCCGAGCCGGCGCGCGGCACGCCGACCAGCGATGTCTCGGGGCCGAGCATCGTGCGCGCACTCGAGGTCTCGACGTCGCGCTCGATCGAGCTCATCCACGCGCTCGAGCGCTCGCAATCGCGCGATGAGGTGATCGCGCTGATGAGCACGCACCTCGCGCAGACGCATCGCCGCGCCGGCTTCTTCTCGATCAAGAGCGGAGAGCTCGCGTTGTTCTCGATGCTGCCGAAGGGCGACCTGCATACCGGCACGACGCTCCGGCTCGATCGTCCGTCGACGCTCCAGGATGTCGTCGGAACACGCCTGCCGTATCGCGGGCCGATGCACGACGACGCTAGCCGGAACTTCCTGACCGCGACGCTTGGCAACTGCCCGCCCGAGATCTTGCTGGTGCCGGTCGCGGTGCGCGAGCGCGTCGTCGGCGTGCTGTTCGGCGAGCACCGCCACCTCCACACGTTCGACGATCAGCTCGCCCTCGCCGCGCGTGCCGCGGGCATGGCGCTCGAGCGCATCCTCAAGACCAAGCGCAGCTGAGCTAACCGAGGAGCCTCTTCTGCTCGCGAGCGCGTCGCTCGGCGATGTCCTTGAGGCGCGACCACAGCGCGGGGAACGCGCCGGCGATCTCGTAGAAACCGTGGGGCGGCAAGATCAGCAGCTCGCATTCGGTGACCGCGACGACATGCACCGGCGACGGCTGGCGTGCGAGCAGCGAGCCTTCACCCACGTGATCGCCTTCGACCACGTCGAACAGCGCCACGACCTCACTGCCGCGCTGGATCCGCACTGCGAGCTCGCCGCGGCCAACGACGACGAGCGGATGGTCGGTCGCGCCCTGCCGGATCACCGTGGTTCCTGCAGGCACCTGCTGACTGCGGAATCGGGTGTACACGCCGACGCGATGCTCTGGCGGGATCGACGCGAACAGCGCCCCCGACTGGATCCGCTGCGACGTCGACATCACCGGCAGGTTCGGATTGGTGATGTCGGGCATGTCGCGATCGGTGTCGCGACTGACGTCCTCGCGTACGTAGGGCGTCGCAACATCTTCGAGATCGAGGAGCTGGACCGGCGAGGTCGGCGGCGGGCGCGAGAGCACCTCGGCCTCTTCGAAGCGCTGGCGCTTGCGGGTCTCGAGCTCCGAGATGAGATCGTCGTCGTGGTCGTTCGCTCGCGCCAACGCGGGCCTCGCGAGGTTCGGTTCGGAGGACTTCCGGATCAGCCGGGTCGTCGGATCGGCCACGTGATACGGCACCGCCACGGGAAGTGGCGTTTGATCGAACGTGCCCGAGGAGCGCCGATCGGTCTCGCCGAACGACGCCAGCAGGCCGCGACTGATCGGATCCGCGGGCGCGATCTCGAGGATCGAGTGACACACCGCGATCGCCTGCTGCGTTCGGCCTTGCTCGCGATATGCGATCGCGACCGAGCGATACAGCTCGACCGCATCGTTGGTGCGACCGGCATCGAACAGTGCACCGGCAAGCGCGACCCGCACCCCGAGGTTGCCCGGCTCGTCGGCAAGCCGGCGCTGGAGCTCTTCGAGCTCGCGACTCAAGACGGGGTCAGCGAGACCTGCGCCTGGAACGTCATCGCTGGCGAGTTCTGCGGCAGCACCCACTTCGTGGCCACGGAACGGATACAGGTGTCGAAGGTGTCGCCGAGCGACGGCGCGAACGACGAGTTCTTGTAGGCACCTTGCGGCGAGAAGCTCGCGGAGACCGTGAGCGTCACCGTCTTGCTCTGCAGGCCGGTCGTCTTCTTGAGCGCCTGCTCGTAGCACTTCTGGATCGCGCCACGCGACTTGCGGACGACGTCGAGGAACTCCTTCGATGCCGTGGCCGCCGCCTTGTCGTCGATCGGGCGCGGCGGCTCGCCGGGCTTGCCCGGCCTGACCGTCAGCGCGTTGCCCTCGATCGTGACGACGATCTCCGCCGTGGTCTGCTTGGTCTGCAGCTGGGTGTTCTGCTCCTGCAGCGTCGCGATGAGCTTCTTCTGCTCCTCGAAATCTTTTTTGCAGTTATCGAGGGCAGTCTGGGTCGTGGGATCGATCTTGACGACCGTTTCGCCTTTACAGGCAACGACCGCGAGCGCGAGTCCCGACATCGCAACGAGCTGAAGTGTTCGCATCATGAGTCGCTGTCTTTCGCCGTTGACGTTGTTCCTAGGGGTTCCAGTGGGTGGATGCCAGGTCGCTCCACGAACTCACGAATGATCTGCCCACCGACGACGTGCTGCGTGACTATCCGCTCGACTCGGTCCGAATCGATACGATTATACAGGGCCGTCGACCCCTTCGGGCCGGGCGCGGTTGCAAACCCGCTACCGATTGTAGGTGTCGCGGTGAGGATCTCTCTCACAAGGACGTTGGGGCCCTGGGTACACCTTCCGAAGCAGCTCTGCCACACCAGCTCGTTCCCGTCGCGGGCCTGGTGGGCCTCGAGCGACGACCGAAACACCTCGTGGAGGTTCGCCGAGCCGCGGCGATCGCCACACTCGGGCCCTCGGCAGATGATGATGCGGTAGCGGCGCGCCAACCGAGGTAGGGTAGCGCTACTCGGGACCGAGTAGATCGCGGATCGCGTCGGTGACTGCTGGCCGGGTGCGAGGATCGGCGGCTACCTGACGAAGCATCTCGCGCTCCCCGGGGCCCTTCGCACCGACACCCACCACCACGGCCTTGGCCCACGACACGTCGCCGCCGATCTCGTCCTCGGCGTGATAGAGGAGCAGGTGGGAGGACAGGGCGAGGCGCTCTGCCCCACCGCCGATCGAGGCCATCGCCGCGATTACCTGGATGAGGTCGGGCACGGCCGTGGTCGGAGCGTCGAGGTGGCTCTGGAGGGCGGCGAGCGCTCCGCTGACGTGTGCCCCGTCGAGCGTCATGCCTCCCAGTCCGGCGATCGCCTTGGCGACCGCGCCGAGGGCTTCGGGCTCGGTTTGCGTCAGGTAGTTGGAGTGCACCGCGAGCTGCTGGGTGAGCACTGGGAGGCTGCTCGGATCGCGGCGCGTCATCAACAGCTCGACCACCGTGTCCTTGAGCTTTTGCGGGGCGCGGTTGTCGGCGAGCACCGCGAGCAGCTGGCTCGTGACCTCGGGACCCGGCAGCTTGGACAGCGCCCCGACCGCGAGCTCCTTGACGCGGTCGAACCGCGCGTCGCGATCGCGCGCGATCGACACCAGCGCCGAGACCGTCTCGATCGGCTCCGCCTGCCCGGTGGGCGCCCACCCATCGGCATCGAACGTCGCGCCGAGCACCGGCGATGTGGTGCCGAGGCTCTTGCGGCCGCGTACCGCGCCGGTCTGCGGGTCGATCGCGACGATGTCACCC
>JACCYD010000825.1 GCA_013696695.1 Deltaproteobacteria bacterium
CGATCACCCTGAGCCGCGTGCTCGACATGCCCGCCGCGAAGCTGGCGTGGCGGCCACTCGCAGCGCGGTGGTCACCGGTGATCGCCATCGTCGCGATGCTCGGCGTCGCGAGCGCGGTGTGGCTGGCCGTGTCGTGGGACACCGCGCAGCTGCTGCCGCTGCGCCTCCCCGCCGTCCTGGCGCTCGCAGCCGTGCTGTTCGTAGCGTGTGTGCGCCCTGCCCTCGCGATCGCGATCGGGCTCCGCGATCGCCCGCGTGTCGTGCGGCGGGCCGGCTGGCTGCTGCTGCCCGTCGCCCTGCTCGGGCTGATCCTCGCGAGCGGGAGCTCCGATGGCGTGATCAAGGCGGCATCTGCCTACACCGCGTTCGGTGGGCCGATCTCACGCGGCGTTCGCACACCGTTCGACTTCGATCGCGATGGCTATGCTCGCTTCCTGGGCGGCGGCGATTGCGACGATGGCGACCGCACCGTGCACCCGGGCGCAGCCGAGCTTCCCGACGACGGCATCGATCAGAACTGTGTCGGCGGTGACCCGAGCGCGCGGCAGCCCGCGGCCGATGTCGGGTTCGCGCCGGTCCCAGCGAGCGTGCCCGCGGACTTCCGGGTCCTCCTGATCACGATCGACACGGTTCGTGCGGATCACTTCGGAATGTACGGATATGATCGCAAGACGTCCCCGAACCTCGATGCATTGGCGGGAGAGGGAACCGTGTTCGAGCACGGCTGGGCGCACGCGCCATCGACGCGCTATTCGATTCCTGCGATCTTGACCGGCCGGTTGCCGCTCGACGTTCACTACGACACGTCGATCGATGGCTGGCCCGGGCTCGCGCCAAAGGCGACGACCATCGCCGAGGCACTCGCCCCGTTCGGGTTTCACGGCGGCGCGATCACGAACTACTGGTACTTCGACAAGTCGCGGCGGATGGATCAAGGCATCGCCGAGTACGACAACACGAATGCGCGGCTGCACTCGGGTGTCGCCGGCGCGGGCCCCGAGCAGACCAAGGGCAGCTCGTCCCGGGAGCAGACGGACAAGGCCATCGCGTTCGTCGATCGCAACGCCGACAAGCGATGGTTCTTGTGGGTCCACTACTACGACCCGCACTACGCGTACGAGCCGCATGCCGGAGGCTTCGGCACGGATGACGTCGCGCTCTACGACGGCGAGATCGCGTTCACCGATCAGCACGTCGGGCGTCTGCTCGCGCATCTGCGCGCGAGCGGCGTCTACGACAAGACCGTCGTCGTCGTCACCGGCGATCACGGCGAAGGCTTCGGCGAGCACGACATCAAGCTGCACGGCTATCACCTGTACGCGCCGCAGACCAAGGTGCCGCTCGTGATCCGCGTGCCCGGCCTCGGAGCGCACCGCTCGACGACGCCGGCGGCACACATAGATCTGCTACCGACGCTGGTCAACCTCGCCGGTGGCAAGCCCGACGCAGACATGATGGGGCGCTCCCTGGTCGGCGCGATGACCGGCATCGATCGCGATCGCGTGGTGTTCCAGCAGCTGTCGTACGAGGGCAACCACGAGATGCGCGCCGGCGCCGATCGCCAGTGCCACGTGATCTACAACGTGAGCCCGAACACCAGCTGGGAGGTCTATCGCATCGATCGCGATCCTCTCGAGACCACCGATCTCTCCGGCGGCGAGGAGTGCGCCGCGACGCGCGCCGAGATCGAGCGCTGGTACGACCAGAGCCAGGTCCCCGCCGGTGCGGCCGATGCGCTGCTGTCGTCGCGCCCGGCGCTGGCGACGACGATCGATGCGAACCTCGGCGACAGCGTGCGCTTGCTGTGGTGCGAGGCGCCCGCGAAGGCGAGGCCCGGCGAGACGCTGACGCTGACGTGGACGTTCGAGGCACGCGCCGAGGTCGAGCCCGGGTGGAAGCTGTTCGTCCACGTCGTCGGGCCGAATCGCAGCACGTTCATCAACGGCGATCACACGCCCGCGCGCCCGTTCGAGTGGTGGCGCCCCGGGCAGTTCATTCGCTACACGACCAGCCTCACGATCCCGCGCAACGCGATCCGCGGGCGCTACGTCGTCAACGTCGGCATGTTCAAGGGCAGCGTGCGCGCCCCGGCTACCGCCAAGGTGACCGTGCGCGACAACGCGGTGGCGTGCACCGAGCTCGAGGTCGAACCGGACGCGAGTGGAGCACGATGAGCGAGCCGCACGACAGCTCGCCGAAGATCCGCGCGAGCAGCCCGGTGATCGTGGCGATCGGCGAGGGCGGCGAGACCGAGCGATCGCGGGCCGCGCGCGCCCGGACCTCGGGCAGGTTCGAGCGGCTTCCGACGCCGATCCCGGTTCCGGTGCCCGGCTGGCACCGTGGTGCGCAGATCGCGATCTGGATCGTGCTCGCGCTGCCGGCGCTCTATCAGCTCGGGCTGCTCGTCACCACGATCGCCGGCCGGTTCTCGTATCCGTACGACCTCGAGTGGATGGAAGGCGGGATGCTGCACCACGCGCAGCGCATCCGCGAAGGCGTGGGCATCTACGTGCCGCCGTCGGTCGACTTCATCCCGTATCTCTACACGCCGCTCTATCCGTCGGTGCTCGCGCTCCTCGGCGGTGCGTTCGGCGTGACGTACACCGTCGGGCGCGCGATCTCGGTGGTCGCGTTGATCGGCATCGTCGCCACCGCCGCGCTGCAGATTCCGAGCAAGCGGCACGAGCATCCTCGCAAGGGTCCGGCGTGGATCGGCGTCGCGCTCGGCCTGGGGCTGTTTGCTGCGGCGTATCCGATCAGCGAAGGCTGGTACGACCTGGTTCGCGCTGACTCGTTGTTTCTGATGCTGATCACCGTCGGGATCGGGGCGCTGCCGCGCTGGTGCAGGACCGCCGAAGGCATCCCCGGCCACGCGCAGGTCGGCGCCGCGGCGCTGATCTTGACGCTCGCGTTCTTCTGCAAGCAGACCGGCTTCGTCTACGTCGCGTACGGCGGTGTGATGGTGCTCGTGCTGTCGTGGCGACGCGTTCCGGTCTACATCGTGACCGCCGGCCTGCTCGGGCTCGGCGGCACGTGGCTGATGCAGACCGCCACCGACGGCTGGTTCTGGACGTACATCTCCGAGATCCATCGCGCCCATGACTTCAACATGGAGCGGTTCTGGAAGTCGTTCTGGTTCATCTTGGTGCGCACCGACGGCCACCCGGTGCTCGGCGCACCGATCACGCTCGTGGTGATCGCGGCGCTGGTGCTCGTCGGCGTGACGCGCTGGAGAAAACGGGTGCTCGTGCCGCAGGCGCGGCCGCAGCTGATCTGGTCGTCGGTGTTCGGCGTCTCCGTCGTCGTCGGTGCGATCGGCTGGGGCACCGAGTTCGCACACTTCAACGCGTACATCCCCGCCCAGCTGCACGGGGCGCTCGCCGCCGGTGCGGCGATCCCTGCGGTGTTCGCCTGCGTGCGGCTGTGGTGCGGCGAGCGTCCGCACAGGGAATGGGCCGCG
>JACCYD010000829.1 GCA_013696695.1 Deltaproteobacteria bacterium
TGAGCACCAGCGGCATCGATTCCTCGATCCGCTCGTACGTGGTGTAGCGACGGACGCAGCCTTCGCACTCGCGACGGCGCCGGATCTCCGAGCCGTCCTTCGACACGCGGGTCTCGATGACCTTGTCCTCGTACGCGGCGCAGAACGGGCAGCGCACTAATCGCCTTTGTAGCGTGTCATCACGAGCGCGGCGTTGGTGCCGCCGAAGCCGAAGCTATTCGACATCGCAGCGTCGACCCGCTGCTCGCGCGCCGTGTTCGGGATGTAATCGAGATCGCACTCGGGATCGGGCGTCTCGTAGTTGGTGGTCGGAGGCAGCACGCCGCGTGCGATGGCGAGGGCCGTGATGCCGCACTCGATCCCGCCGGCGGCGCCGAGCGTGTGACCCGTCATCGACTTGGTGGATGACATCGCGAGCTTCTTCGCGTGATCGCCGAACACGACCTTCGCCGCGAACGTCTCGTTCTTGTCGTTGAGCTCGGTCGAGGTGCCGTGCGCGTTGATGTACTGGATCTGCGACGGCGACAGCTTGGCGTCGTCGAGCGCGAGCCGGAAGCACGCCTGCGCGCCCTTGTGCTCGGGTGCCGGGGCAGCGATGTGGTGCGCGTCTGAGTTGGCGCCGTAGCCGACCAGCTCGGCATAGATCCGCGCGCCGCGCCGCTTCGCCATCTCGAGCTCCTCGAGCACGACGATGCCGGCGCCTTCGCCGATCACGAAGCCGTCGCGATCCTTGTCGAACGGACGGCTCGCCTTCTGCGGGTTGTCGTTGCGCGTCGACATCGCACGCATCGCGTTGAAGCCGCCGACGCCGAGAATCGAGATCGTTGCCTCGGCACCGCCGCAGATCATGCCGTCGGCGTAGCCGTGGCGGATCGCGCGCATCGCTTCACCGATCGAGTGCGCGCCCGTCGAGCACGCAGACACGTGCGAGATGTTCGGGCCCGTCGCGCCGGTCCGGATCGAGACCATGCCCGGCAGCTCGTTGATGATGATGTCGGTGACGAAGTACGGCGAGAAGCCATGCCGCGGCCCCTTCTCGGCCTGCGCGGTGTACGTCGCCTCGATCGTCTTGACGCCGCCCAGGCCAGCGCCGATGTACGAGCCCCAGCGGTGCTCCTGCCCGACGGGGACCTTGGAGCCGAGCCCGGCATCCTCGAGCGCCATCAGGCCGGCGGCGACGCCGAACTGGAGGAACCGATCGAGGTGCTTGAGCTCGCGCTTGTCGAAGTACTTCGAGGGTTCCCAATCCTTCACCTCGCAAGCGAACTTGGTGGCGAAGTGGGTGACGTCGAACTGCGTGGTGGGACCGGCGCCGTTCTTACCCGCGAGAAGTGCGGACCACGTCGCCTCCAGATCGTTCCCGATCGGAGTGACGAGGCCGATGCCGGTGATGGCGACACGACGCTGCATGGTTTCTCCTTACTACCTCGGGACTCACACGGAGGCGAACACCGTCGCCTGGGCTTACTTCGCGTGAGTCTTGATGTAGTTCGTCGCGTCCTTGACCGTCTTGATCTGCTCGGTGTCTTCCTCGGGGATCGTGATCTTGAACTCTTGCTCGAACGCGAGCACGAGCTCGACCACCGCGAGCGAATCCGCCTTCAGGTCGTCGATGAACGACGCCTCGGGGCGCAGCTGCTCGGCGGACACCTCGAGCTGATTGCAGATGATTTCCTTGACCTTGGCTTCGATCTCGTCAGGCGACATTGGGTCTCTTTCCTTAGCGCGATCCTCGGGAGCGCGGGCGCGTTCATAGTCCAGATCGGGACTTACATCAACAGGCCGCCGTTGACTCGAATCACCTGACCGGTGATGTACGCAGCTTCCGGCCCTGCCAGGAACGCCACGGCGTCCCCGATGTCCTCGGCCTTGCCGATCTTCTTGAGCGGGATGCTCTCGAGCAGCTTGGCCTTGGCGGCCTCGGGGAGGTGTTCCTGGGTCATCGAGGTGTCGATGAAGCCGGGGGCGACTGCGTTGACGGTCACGCCGCGCGAGGCCAGCTCCTTGGCGGCGGACATCGTCAGGCCGAGGATTCCGGCCTTCGAGGCCGCATAGGCCGCCTGGCCGCCGTTCCCGCTCTCGCCGACGACGGACGAGATGTTGATGATACGGCCTGCATCCTTCGCCTTGAGGAGGAGCGACGCCGCCGCGCGCGTGGTGAAGAACGCACCGTTGAGATTGATGTTCAGCGTCTTGAGCCACTGCTCGTCGGTGAATCGCATCAGCATGCCGTTGATCGCGACGCCGGCGTTGTTGACCAGGATGTCGAGCTGAGGGATCGCCTTGATGCCCTCGTTGACCGAGGCGCTGTTCGAGACGTCGAACCCGGCGACCGCGCCCTGCCCACCCGCGGCATCGACCTCGGCGGCGACCGCACGGGCATCGGCCTCGCGCGTGGAACCGTTGGCGTCTGGGAGGAAGTTGACGATCACCTTCGCGCCGCGCTTGCCGAGCGCGATCGCGATCGCCTTGCCGATCCCCTGCGATGCGCCGGTGACCAGCGCGACCTTGCCCTGCAGTGCCTTGTCTTGAATCGCCATCGGGATCTCCTAAGCAGTGAACGCGTCGACTTCGTGGGGCTCGCCGATCGTGGTGACTTCGATCGTTTCGGCGATCCGCTTGACCAGCCCCTTGAGCACGGCGCCCGAGCCGAGCTCGTATGCCTTGACGATGCCGAGCTTGGCGATCGCCTGGATCGATTCCTCCCAACGCACCGACGAGGTGACCTGCTGGACGAGGAGCTCCTTGATCCGTGCGGGGTCGGTGTTGGGCTCGGCGGTGACGTTCGTGACGACCGGGACGGTCGGCGCGGCGATCGTGATCCCGGCGAGTGCCTCGGCGAGCTTGTCGGCCGCGGGCTTCATCAGCGAACAATGGAATGGGGCGCTGACATGGAGCTTCACGGCGCGCTTTGCACCGGCGGCCTTGCCGGCCGGAATCGCGCGATCGACCGCCGCGGCGTGACCGCTGATCACGATCTGGCCACCGCCGTTCAAGTTCGCGGGCTCGACGGGCTCACCGGGCTGCGAGCACTCGATGCACACGGCGCGCGTCTTCTCGAGATCGAGCCCCATCAACGCCGCCATCGCGCCCTGCCCCACGGGCACGGCTTCCTGCATGTACGTGCCGCGGAGGTGCGTGAGCTTGACGGCATCGCGCAGCTGCAGCGAGCCGGCGGCGACCAGCGCGGACCACTCACCGAGGGAGTGACCGGCGACGATGTCGAACTGGAGACCGCGCTCCAGCAGGCAACGGAACACCGCGATCGAGGTGGTGAGGATCGCGGGCTGCGTGTGCTTGGTGAGCGTCAGGTCATCTTCCGGACCGTCGAAGCACAGCTTCGAGATCGCAAACCCGAGCGCGTCGTCAGCCTCTTCATAGGTCCGCTTCGCGACCTCGAACTTGTGAACGAGATCGCGGCCCATGCCCACGCGTTGCGAGCCCTGGCCGGGAAACAGCAGCGCCGTCTTCATGACCGACGGTTCTTCGCACGGGCCCGGGACCGTGGGAAGGGCGAATGGCTCTCACCTAAAAACGCGGGCGAGGACAGCGAATGCCCGCGCGCACCGTCCCAGCATGACACGTTCAGCTCGCGAGCAGCTCCGCGAATCCGGGGTGGCCGGCCAGCCGCGCGAGGTTCGGATCCGTCGCGATCCAGTGCCACTCGGGATATGGCGCCTCCTTGACCTCGCGGACGAGCTGCACCGCGCGCACGAGATCCGGCTTCTTTGCCGCGAGCGCGACGACGGCCTTCGCGTGTGCGAGCACCGCCGGGGCGCGGCTGCCGTTCGCCTTCGCGAGGGACGTCCGCGCACCGGTCACGTTGCCGAGCGCCACCTGTGACATCGCGACGATCGCGAACATGTCGCGTCTCTGATCGACGAGGTCCTTGTACTTGTCGGCGAGCGCGAGCACCTCGTCGTGACGTCCCGCTTGCGCGAGCACGAACAGCACGTCCGCGAGGCACGCGGCGCGCCCGCCCTGATGTGCACCGG
>JACCYD010000838.1 GCA_013696695.1 Deltaproteobacteria bacterium
GTCTGTGGACCACACCTCTGTAGGCACACAGGTGACACGGAATCTGCGAACATGATCGAGATGTATGGCTGGGGCTTGCTCGGGTTGGTCGCGTGCTCCTACTCGCCCACGCCCGCCGCGTCGCCGGGCTCCGATGCACCATCGTTGGACGGCGCGCTCGAGCCCGGGCCCGGCCTCGTGCGCGAGCTCGATCTCGACGACGCGCAGGTCTCGGGCGGTCCGCATACCGACTTTCCGTTGCTGGTCAGCCTGACCGAGACCTGGCTGCGCGATCGCGACAACGGGGGCGACGTCTCGCTTCCCGATGCGCTCGATGTGATCTTCACCAGCGATCAGAGCGGCACGATTCGGCTCGCTCACGAGATCGAGATCTACCGCCCCGACACCGGCACGTTGATCGCGTGGGTGCGGATTCCCGCCCTGACCGCGACGTCGCAGCTGTTCGTGCACTACGGAGATCCCGAGCAGCAGAGCGCGCCCGGCACCGTGTTCGCGGGCGAGTACGAGCTGGTGTTGCACCTGAGCTCCGGCGTCGATGTGACCGAGCAGTCCGCGGCATTCAGCATCGCGGAGCTCGAGCTGATGCCCGGGCAGATCGATCGCGGGGTCCAGTTCGACGGCACCACCGATCGCGTGAACGTGGGCTCGGTCGCGCCGATCGACAACTTGTTCGACGCCGGCGGCACCGCGGAAGGCTGGTTCTTCGCCACGTCGTATGGCGAGAACGGGTTTGGCCGGCTGTTCGACAAGGGCCACACCGGCGGCTGGTCGATGGCGATCAACAATGGCAACGCGGTCCAGACGCTCGCGTTCGTGCACGGCGGCAACGACTTCGGCGAGTGGAACGGACCGTCGAACGCCGTGACGCTGAACGCGTGGCATCACGCGGCGGTGGTCTACGACAAGAGCTCGAACGCGAACCAGCCGGTGATGTACATCGATGGCGTGGCGCTGACCGGAATCGACGAGCTCGTCGCTCCGGGTGGCGCGATGGATTCCGACGCCGCGTTCGACCTCGCGATCGGCAACTCGATCGCGAACGACCGCACGTTCGACGGCATCCTCGACGAGCTCCGGCTAGCGTCGGTGCCGCGCGACGCCAGCTGGATCGGGACCCAGTTCAAGAACCAGTCGGCACCGGGGAGCTTCGTGACGCCCAGCGAACCCCTGTAGCGCCTCGACCTTCCGATCCGCCTGCAGTGACCGGCCACTCGAGTTGCCGGACGCGATTAACGCCCTGAATTGCGAGCGCCGCCGGGCGGTACGGCCCTTGCTCACTGCTGTGGGCATGCTTCGCTCGACGTTCCGCGCCTCGTTGTTCATCGCCCTTGCCGCCTGTGCTTCGGAGAGCACCAAGTCCGTCGATTGCGAGACCGGCAAGTGCGACGAGCCAGACCAGCGCGCCAAGCCGCAGCTGTGTGCCGCGGTGCGCGGTAACGGCCAGCTGATCACCGCGCACTTCGCGGCGCTCGCGCGGATCACGGAGCACTACGGGTTGATCGATGCCGCGGCCGGTGGCAGCTCCGGTTCGATCTCGATCTTCATGACGGAGAGCATCCGCAAGAATCCGAACGTCTGGACCTGTGGCGGCGACGACTGCAGCGAGAGCGAGCGCGCCGGCCGCGCCGCCCTGCTGCTCAAGTCGTTCCCCGGCTATCTCCAACATCTGACGACCACGAAAGAAGCTGCCGCGTTTCTTCAGTTGCAGCCGCTGGTCGCGAAGATCCAGGGCGGCAACCTCGAGGCCCTCCTCGATACCGATGTGGAAGGTGCGCGCACGGCGCTCCTCGAGATCCTGAATTCCGAGGATCTTCGCGATCTCATCAACCCCGAGCTGATCACGCTCGTCGAAGCGAGCCCCGATCCCGAGTTCCATATTCGCGACATCCTCGACAGCGCGAAGAAGCTCGGCAATTTCTCCGTCGATTCCGATCTGATCTTCATCCGCCCCGGCCTGATCAGCTTCGAGTCGGTCGCTGACAAGCTCGGTCGCGCCGGCAGCTTCTATGCAGGGTACGGCCCGGCCGATGACGTGCGGATGTCGGCGTGGCTCGACGCGTGCGCCGAGCCCGGTCGCGGCAAGACCTGGTTCGAGGTCGCGGCCCTGCCCGCGGGCGATTCTACCTGCGGCGCCGAGCTGAATTCGATGATCGGCGCCTACCGCACCGCGTTCATCACCAGCCAGACCAGTATTCACTCGCGCATCGACGACAAGGTCGGCGAGGTGATGCCCGCACTGATCTCGACGTCGGTGGTGACCGGCGATTCGATCGCCGCGTTCAACGCATCGCGCGACGCGTACAAGGCGGCGACGCCGCTGCCGCTCGCCGTCAACTTCGACGACGTCAAGTTCGGCTACTTCGGCAACGCCGGCGACCTCGCGACGGTCGCGAAGAACGGCCGCGGCTACACCGATCCGAAGACCAAGAAGTTCCTCAGCCTCGGCGAGGCGACCTGGCGCGAGGTGATCTCGTACTCGCCCGCCGAGCCCGGTCTGTCGCGCGCTCTCGAGCTTCCGTCGGGCGACGTCTCGTTCGGCGGCTGGTCGGATCTCGCCCCGACGCTCGTCCTCGAGAACCTCGGCTGCGAGAAGGTCGTCTACGTGACGCGGACCGGTGAAGAGTCCGGCTTCGCGGTCGGCATCGCGCAACTCCTCGGCATGGACGCAGCCACCAACACGGCGCTCTATGATCTCGACAATCCCGACTCGGCGTTCTCGAAGTCGCTCTCGGAGAGCGATGCTGCCTGGTGCACGAACTGGAACGAGCAGAGCGCGACCGACCTGCCCGGCATCACGTCCGACAGCTACTCGGCGGAGATGGAGTCGACCGACGAGTTCTTCACCTCGGGTGACAACGCGTACCCGAAGGTCAGCTCCTCGATCGCCAAGCGCGGCTGCAGCCCGGAACGCTAAGATGGAATATGCTGCCGCCGTGCGCGCCCTCCTCCCGTTCCTTCTGATCGCCTGTAAACCGTCGGCCACCATCAACAGCACGATGCCGGTCGCCAACCTGCAGTCGTACCAAACCGTCGGCGTGCGCGTTCACACCAATGCGTTCGCGTCGCAAGGGCAGGCCCTGATGCTCGAGAAGAACGTCATGGACAACCTCCGGCTGAAGTGCGGATTCTCGAGCGTCGATCGCGCGGGCTCGACACCGGCGGATGTCGTCCTCGATCTCAACATCACGTCGGTAAGCCGCGGCGGTGGCGGCATGATCTCGAGCCAGGCCGTCGTCGACACCTTGGTCGTCCTCACCGACGGTAAGGCCGGCGAGCTGCTCGGCACGGTCAAGATCCAGGGCAAGTCGTCGGGGATGATCATCAACAACAACGTCCCCGAGACCCAGGCGCTCGAAGTGGTCGCCCAGACGATCGGCGACCTGCTCGCGAAGTCGGGCTGCTCCGGCGCACGCGTCGCGAAGGCCGAGCCGCCGCCGGTGGTGACGCCGCCGCCGCTCGCCGGCACCAATCCGCCTCCGGCGATCGACGAGTCGAAGCGCCCGCAGGCCGAAGGCTTCAACGATCAGGGCAAGGAGAAGCTGTACACCGCGGATCTGGCGGGCGCGCTCGCGCTGTTCCAGCAGGCGGTCGACCTGATCCCCGACGCGAAGTATCAGTACAACGTGTGCCTCACGCTCGGCGCGCAGGAGCAATGGGATCCCGCGATCCAGGCCTGCGAGAGGGCGCGCGTGATGGGTCCGTCGGCCGCGCTCAACGCGAAGATCGACACTCGGATCGGCCTGCTGCAGAAGCGCCAGTAACGCAGCTCTCCCGAGTCCGGCTGGTCATCCGACCGACGCGCTGTGAGAACAGCTCGGTGTCGGGTCAGAAGCGAGTCATCGCGGCGACGACGACCTCGCGGCGATCGATCGCGGGCACGACGGTGATGCGGCGAGCTTCGCGCGCCTTCGGTGCCGTCAACCAGACGGCGCCCGCGGCGACGACCAGCGCGCCACCGGCGGACAGCATCCACGTCGACAGCTTCGCCGAGCTCCGCGCACTGTCGATCTGCGCGGAGCCGACCGCGTTGCAGACGTTGTGATCGTCGCAGCTCGTCG
>JACCYD010000841.1 GCA_013696695.1 Deltaproteobacteria bacterium
GGGCAGGGCACCCGGATCGCAGAGCGTGACGGCATGTCCTCGCTTCGCCAGCGCGAGCGCCGCGGTGACGCCGAAGATCCCGCCGCCGGCGATCAGGACCTGCATCAGCGTCGGTGGGCGACAGCAATCGATTCAGCCGCCGCCGCGACGGCGACGCGCCGATCGGGATCGCCGACATACGCCGCCAGCTCCGGCGGCAACAGCGCGCGCGCGGCGTCCGCGAGCGAGATGTCCTCGACCAGCTCGAGCCCGCGCTCCTCGAGATACGCCGGCAGCTCCTCCGGCTTCCAGCCCCAGCGCCACGGCTCGCCGAGCGTCGACACCACTGCCTGGATCGCGCGCGTTGCGAGCGACGGCTTGGCGAGGCGAGACTTCGCGAAGTAGGTCATCGCGAGCTCGCTGCCGGGTGCGCTCCACTCGGTGATCGCGCGCAGCGAGGCATCGATCGCCGGCTCGCTGAGATACATCGTCACGCCTTCCCAGATCGTGAACGTCGGCACCGTGGCGTCGAACTCGAGCTCGAGCAAGGCTTCGGGAAGATCCTCGACGGGGCGCTGTTCGAAGTCCCAGGTCACGAACGTCGCCGGCGTGTCGATGCCATGGCGTTCGAACACTTGCTTCTTGTGCCCTTGAGTCGCCGGGTGATCGATCTCGAACACGCGCGTGTCATCGAGCTCGGGCATCCGCAGCGCGCGGCAGTCATAGCCGGCACCGAGCACGAGCAGCTGTGTCCTGCGGCCGGCATGACGCTCGACGAAGCCGCGCAGCGCGTCGTCGATCACGCGGGTGCGCACCTGCATGTAGAGGATCCACGCTCGCAGTCCGGGCATCTTCGTCAGCGGGTGACGGATCGCGCGCAACGCGTTGGCGAGTGACAGCGAGCGATCGCCGGGCTCGCGCGCACCGACAGTTGCCGCCTGGTGGATCACGTCGGCGAGCCACTGCGACGTGAAGATCGCCCCGTACGGATCGTCGGCGAGGCGGACGTCTTCCGGCAACAGCTGACCGAGGTGACGCGCGGCCGCGACCCACGCCGCGGTGCGACTCGGGGTGTCCTCGCGCACGGCTACGCGCTGCGCGACAGGTTGTGCACGGCGCCGCGCGGGCGCTCGACGATCTTGTAGTCCTCGTCTTCGACCGCAACGCGACCTTCGTCGCTGACGAACGTCAGGTCGTAGTCGATCTCGCCGTCACTGATCTGATTGATGCGGCCGCGATCCGGGTGATCGGACGCGAAGCCAACCATGCCGTTGAACGTCACCAGGTAGGCGCCGAGACCGCCGGCCGGATCGGGCGCCGTCTGCTCCATGATCGCGGCCGAATCCATCGCGCGAGTCGAGCCATCATCGAGACGGATAGACGTGAACTGCGCCTTGTAGCCATCGCCGGGGACACCATCGGTGGCGAGCCACTTCACACGAGCCGGCTTGTCGCGATCGAGGCGGAAGTTGACGAGGACGTTGGGCTCGCTCATGGCGCCAGGATACCTTAGCGGCATGCGTTACCTCCACACGATGGTCCGCGTCCGCGACTTGCCCGCGACGATCCGGTTCTTCTGTGAGGGGCTCGGTCTGCGCGAGGTCCGCCGCAAGGACAGCGAACAGGGGCGCTACACGCTGGTGTTTCTCGGCGAGACGGTGGATGGCGACAGTCCGCAGCTCGAGCTGACTTATAATTGGGATCAGACGGAGCCCTATGGCGGCGGCCGCAACTTCGGCCACGTCGCCTACGAGGTCGACGATGTCTACGCCGCCTGCCAGCGCCTGATCGATCACGGCTACACGATCAGCCGCCCGCCGCGCGATGGCCGGATGGCGTTCGTCCGATCGCCTGATCTGATCTCGGTCGAGTTGCTCCAGAAGGGCGAAGCCAAGGCGCCCGCGGAGCCATGGACGTCGATGAAAAATGTCGGAGAGTGGTGAGAAGAACGTGGTGAGAAGGAAAGCGTGACGTGAAGACGCCCAAGGATCACGTCAAGGTTCTCGCCACCAATCGCAAGGCGACGCACGACTTCGAGATTCACGAGAAATTCGAAGCCGGCATCGTGCTCGTCGGTTCCGAGGTCAAGAGCCTGCGCGACGCCAAGGTGACGATGGCCGACGGCTGGGTCAACATCCAGAAGAACCAGGCGTTCCTGCACGGCATCCAGATCAACGAGTACTCGCAGGCCAACCGCTGGCAGCACGAGGTCGCGCGCATCCGCAAGCTGCTGCTCCACAAGAACGAGATCGCGAAGCTCGGGACCAAGACGCTCGTCAAGGGCTACACGCTGATCCCGCTCTCGATCTACTTCAAGGGCGCGCGCGTCAAGGTCGAGCTCGCGCTGGTCACGCACAAGAAGCAGCACGACAAGCGCGAGACCAAGAAGACGGCCGACGCGCAGCGCGAGATCGATCGCGCGCTCGCGCATCGCGACAAGGGCAAACGCTAGCAGCCCTTCGCAACGGCGAACGTCTTGGGGCGGTAGTGACGCTCCTCGAGGG
>JACCYD010000847.1 GCA_013696695.1 Deltaproteobacteria bacterium
CCCGCGCGGCGCCGCGCCGCAGCAGGAGGTCGGTGAAGCCGCCGGTCGACGCGCCGACATCGAGCGCGACCAGGCCGGTGGGATCGATGCCGAAGGTGTCGAGCCCCTTCACGAGCTTGAGCGCGCCGCGCGAGACGTAGGGGTGATCTTCCTCGCGGACGGTGATGTCGGCGGCGGGATCGATCAGCGTGCCCGGCTTGGTCTCGGGCTGGCCGCGCACGAGGACGGCACCGCGCATGACGAGCGACTGCGCGAGCTCGCGACTTCCCACGAGGCCGCGATCGACGAGGATCTTGTCGAGGCGCTCCCGCGGCATGGCGCGAGAGCTTGGCGATCGACCGGGGGATTCGCAAGCGTGCTGGCGATGGGCGGACCTCCACACCGCGCTGCACGGAACATCCGAACGATCGCACGTATTTCTGAACTAGTCTTGGACCATTCGTTGACAAACAGAACGACCGTTCTATTATCTCTTCATGACGAAGGGCGACGAGACGAGGCAGACGATCCTGTCGCGAGCATTCGAGCTCGCGACCGTGATCGGCGTCTCGGGCCTCACCATCGGGCGCCTCGCCGAGGCAACCGGGCTCTCGAAGAGCGGGCTATTTGCTCACTTCGGCTCGAAGGAGGCGCTCGAGGTCGCGGTGGTCGAAGAGGCGTCGCGCCAGTTCGTGCAGGAGGTCATGGTGCCCGCGCTCGCCAAGCCTCGCGGCGAGCCCCGTGTGAAGGCGCTGTACGACCACTGGTTGCTGTGGGGCGACCGGCCCGGTGGGTGCTTCTTCGTCGGGGCGAGCGCCGAGCTCGACGATCGCCCCGGCCCGCCCCGCGATGCCCTCGCGCGCGCCTGCAAGGATTGGATCGATGCGCTCACGACCGCGGCCCAGATCGCGGTCCACGAGGGCCACTTCCGTGCGGATCTCGACGCGCGCCAGTTCGCGTTCGAGCTCTACGGCATCATGCTCGCCACTCACACGTTTTCTCGGTTCCTGCACGACCGTGGCGCCCGCGGCCACACCCAACAAGCGTTCGATCGCTTGCTCTCGGCATCCCGGCCCACCGCGGGATCTCGTCGCAAGTCTGACTAACCAGGAGGATCCCGTGCTGCAGTCATCGCGCTCGTCCAAACATAGCACGACCGTTCGTTCACCCGGTACACTGCGGCTTGGCCGTGCAGCGCTCCAGGCGGCCTATGCGCTGTCCGACGGCTTCGGCGCCAGCCTCGCAGAGCGGCTGTTCACGTCGCCGCGTCGCTTCGATCGACCCGCGCGCGAACGCGCTGTCCTCGCCACCGGCCGCCCGTTCACCGTCGACGTCCCGCTCCGTGCACCACGGTGGGCGGGAGCCCACGCTCGTGTCGCCGCCTGGCGATGGGGCAGCGGACCGACGGTGCTGCTCGTTCACGGCTGGGAAGGCCGCGGCTCGCAGCTCGGCGCCGTGATCGAGCCGCTGGTCGCGGCCGGCCTCTCGGTCGTCACCTCGATGCGCCAGGACATGGCGATTCCGCCGGCAGCCGGCTGTACCTCACGGATCACGCAGATGCCGTGGCCGCCGTCGCCACCGCGTGCGGTCCGTTGCACGCCACGATCTCGCACTCGTTCGGCAGCGCCGCCGTGCTCCTCGCGAACGCTCGCCACGGGATCGATGCGCCGCTCAACGTCGCGCTCGCGCCGAACGTGTTGATCGACGATGCGGTCGCGCGGTTCGCGAAGCTCGCCGCACTCGACGACCTCGAACGCAACGCCCTCGAAGCCGCTCTCGCCCGCCACTCCGGCCTCGGCCTCGATGCACTCCAGCTCACCGCACTGGTCGCGCGCCGCGATGCCCGCTTGCTGGTGATCCACGATCGCGAGGACGGCGAGGTCCCGGTGCGCCACGGCGAGTGCCTGGCCACGACCTGGCCGGGAGCGCGACTCGAGCTCACCGAAGGCCTCGGCCATCGCCGGATCCTCCGCGACCCGCGCGTGATCGCCGAGACCGTCGCGTTCGTGCGCCATGGCGTCCAGCCGCCAGCCTCGGACCTGGTTCGCGAGGTCGATCGTGCCCTCGCCAGCCTCGACCTTTAGCTCGACGTAACGCGGTGGATCTCGTCGCGGTTTCGGCTCGTGCGCACGGGCCGTGTTGACAGGTCTCGGGCTCGCTGGTACCCATACCGCCTTCCCGGGGTCTTAGCTCAGCTGGGAGAGCGCCAGAATCGCACTCTGGAGGTCAGGGGTTCGATCCCCCTAGGCTCCACCGGAAAAGAAGAAACGGTCTGCAGAGATGCAGGCCGTTTCTGCTTTCGTGCTCGGCATGGGTTTCGGAGCGTCGTCGCTCTATCTCGTGCTCGAGGTCGGGCTCACCGTCGCCTTCGGCGTCGGCGTCACGATGCCGGCGATCATGATCCTCGGCTTCGAGCTCGAGCTCGTGCGCGTCGCACTGGTGGCCGTGCTCGGGGTCTGCTCGGGATCTTGATGATGATTCCGCTGCGGCGCGCGCTGATCGGCTACGGCCCCAACGGGCCGAGCACGACCATCGATTATCACCGGTTCATCGTTCACGATCTCGATGGCGAGCTCATCCTGGCCGGGGCCTTCGAGCTCGATGCGTCGACCACGCCGAAGTCGATCACCTGGATCGACTCGATGGGTCCGGACGAAGGCAAGCAGCTGCCGGCGAGCTACACGCTCGAAGGCGAGGACTTCGTCTTCATCGCTGGAGATCAAGGCACGCCTCGCCCGACCGTGTTCAGCACGGGTCCGGGCCAGACCATGAGAACGATGCGCCGACGATCCTGATAGTCTGCCAACGTGATCGGCGAGCAGATCGGTAACTTCAAGATCGTCTCCCGTCTAGGGCAGGGCGGGATGGGCGAGGTCTATCTCGGGGAGCACGAGAAGATCGGCACGCGCGTCGCGATCAAGATGCTGCTGCCGCACATCTCGCTCAACAAGGAGCACGTCGAGCGCTTCTTCAACGAGGCGATCGCGGTCGGCAAGATCCAGCACTCGGGCATCGTGAAGATCTTCGACGTTGGATTTCATGCGACCGGTCGTGCCTACCTGGTGATGGAATTCCTCCCGGGCGAATCACTGAACGGACGGATCAGTCGCCTCGGCAAGTTGCCGCTCGCGATGGTCAGCGAGATCGGGCGGCAGATCTGCAGCGTGCTCGAAGCGGTGCACAAGGCAGGCATCACGCACCGGGATCTCAAGCCGGACAATATCTTCATCGTTCCCGACGACGAGCTCGCGAGCGGCGAGCGCGTCAAGGTCCTCGATTTCGGGATCGCGAAGCTGTCGGGTGCGGGCGGCGGCATGACCGCGACCTCGGCCGGCTCGATGGGCACGCCCGCGTACATGTCGCCCGAGCAGTGGAAGAACTCGAAGAACGTCGACTGGCGCGCCGATGCCTACTCGCTCGGTTGCCTGGCCTTCGAGATGGCGGCAGGTCGGCCCCCGTTCATCGCGGAGACCATCGGCGAGGCATGTGCGAAGCACCTGAGTGAAGAGCCACCGCCGCTGGCGTCGATCGTGGCTGTACCGCGCGCGCTCGACGAGCTCGTCATGCAGCTACTGCAGAAGTCTCCCGACGCGCGTCCGTCGTCGATTCGCGACATCGCGACGCGGTTCGCGAGTCTCGTCGGCGCCGCCGCCCCGATCGGCACCGCGGCGACGCAGATGTCCGGCGCGGCGTTCGCCGTACCGAGCGAATCGAGCCACGGATCGATGAACGTGACGGCCGGACCGCGGATCGCACGCGCGACACCAACCCCACCGCCGATGGTGCCGATCACCACGCTCGGTGGCAGCGCTGGGAGCTCGCAGGTCGCGAAGCCGGGGAGCAAGAAGGCGCTGATGTTCGGGCTCGCCGGCCTCGCCGTCGTGCTCGCTGCGGTGGTGATCGTGTTGGCGATGAAGGCCGGCGGCTCCGAGCGCGCTGCGGTGGCACGAACTGGATCGAATGTGGAGCCAGGGAGTGCAACGCCGCCTCCCACGGTCACGACCACTCCGATCGAGACCACGAAGCCCGAACCTGCGAGTGGATCCAGTGACGCGCCCGCGAGTCGTGGATCCAGTGACGCATCCGCGAACCGTGGATCCAGTGGCGTACCCGCGAACCGCGGATCCAGCGACGCACCTGCGAAGACCGGCGACATCGCGGCGCCGAAGGTCGGCTCCGCATCCGTCGGTAGCGCGTCGAACGTCGCGTCCGGGTTTCTCTCCGTGAGCTCGACGCCGGGGGCGACGGTCTTCGTGAATGGCAAGAAGGTCGGGGTGACGCCTTTCGTCAAGCTCGCGTTCCCGCCTGGCACGTACACGCTGGTCGCGAAGGCCGAGAGCGGCGCGTCGCAGACGCAGGTCGTCACGATCACGTCGGATCAAACGACGGTGAAGAGGCTGTCGTTTCCCGCGACCGCCGAGCAACCCAAGGCAGAGAACGAGCCCGTGGCTGCGGTCTGTCTCGACGAGGTTGGATGCATCGTCCAAGGAAGCGACGCGCCGGCGTGTTGCGCGAAGTACAAGAAGGGCACGCCCAAGCTCGAGACCGGACCCAAGCCGAGCAGCGACCTGCCGGAGTCGCTCGACCGAGCGATGATCTCGCAAGCTGTCGCTGGCGTGAAGTCGCGCGTGACGTCGTGCGGCGACAAGTCGCCGGCGAAGGGCTCGGTCAAGGTGTCGGTGAAGGTCACGCCCGATGGCAGCGTCGAGAACGTGACCGTGAAGACAACCCCCGACCCGGCGCTCGGTGCCTGCGTCGCCGCGGCGGTGAAGCGAGCACGCTTCCCGCGCACGCAGTCGGGTGGCACGTTCGGTTATCCGTTCGTGTTCTGACCGCTCGCGGTTTCGGTGCCCACACGCGCCTTCGCGACTTCGTTGACGAGCGGCACGCGGGCACGTAGGCGCGCGATTGCGCGGTTCGAGGCGGCAGTGCTCGCCTTCCTACAGGCGCTCAGGACCACAGGTCAGTGACGCAGCGAGCGTCGCGCGGCAGTTTGGTAAACGTGTCGAGCCCGTCGATGTGATCGATCGGCAGGTGCGCCACCGGGCCGGGCTCGGTGAGCCGGAGGTTGACGGCGATCCGGCGGCGCCCGTCATCGCCGGGGGTCAAGCTGCGCCAGCACACCACGCAGCCACAGGTGGCGCAGAACCGGATCTCGAGCCCAGCAGGCTCGCCGAGGTCGTTGCGCACGTAGGACGTGGTCGGCCCCGCGACCGCGATCCGTTCGCCCTCGTAGTCGTAGATCCAGAGCACACCGTAGCGACGGCACAGCGTGCAATTGCACGCGGTCGCCGACTCCGGCATGCCTTCGAACGTCCACGTGGCTGCGCCACAGTGGCAGGCGCCCTTCAACACGTCGGCGAGCATCGCCGCGAACGATAGCTCAACCTCGCGACATGCTCGTCACCTCGTTGACGAGCTCGACCACGCGATCCGGATAGTCGAGCTGGATGCCGTGACCGCAGCGCTCCCACTCGATCCAGCGACCGTGCGCCGGCACGTAGCGTCGCGATTGTGAAGTGCGCGGCGGCAGGACCGTGTCGGTGTCGCCGAACACGATCGCGAGCGGGATGGTTGCGGGGATCCGCAGCGTGCAATCGGCGACGCGGTTGAGGAGGCCGTTCAACGCGGCGGTGTAGCCACGACTGCGTGCCATCGCATGGGCGGCATCGCGACAGGTGTCGATCGACCACGACTTCCACACCGGCGAGTTGCGCGCGAAGCCGATGGCGCGCAGCCGCTCGTTCTTGAGCATGAAAGGCAGGAGCGGACGAAAGCCGACGGCGAGGTAGCGGTTGATGCGAAAGCCGAGGTTGATGCGCTCGAGCGCCTTGTCGCGCATCCCGGC
>JACCYD010000899.1 GCA_013696695.1 Deltaproteobacteria bacterium
GCATCAGCCCTGTCACGGCCTTGACTCCCTGCTGTTTGGCTGCCGCCAGCGCACCGTCGAGACCGCGCTTCGCATCGTCAGACATCTGTTGAAGCAGGTCCGACGAGAAAGCATGGGGCTCGGTCCCGTGCGCGATCACCAGCTCGGACTTGGTCTCGTTCGCGATCCGGATCGCAACCCGCACCGCCTCCTCAGAGTTTCGAGAAAAGTCGGTCGGGCAGAGGATCTTCTTCATGGTGGCGGTGGTGCAAGTGTGTGGCCGGCCGTTGTTCGCGATCCGCGCGAGGGCCTGGCGCGCTTCGTGAAGCTCTCGTGCTCATGTCGAACGCTAGTCGCATCTTCGTCGCTCTCGATGCTTCCGATGGCGCTCCGGTGGTCCTCGCTGCCGCCATGAAGCTCGCCGATCTGTCCGGCGGAAAGCTCGTGCTGTTTCGCGCCGTCGGGATTCCTCCTGATCTGCCACCGGCCATCTTCGAGATGACCAACTCTCGCGTGGAAGAGACCCTGCTCAAGAACGCCCGCAAAGACCTCGAGCTACACGCCACGGCAGCCGAGGGTCGGGTCGAGAAGATCCACGCGGCGTTCGGCACGGCATGGGACACGATCTGTCGCGAGGCGAAGGAAGTCGGCGCCGATCTGATCGTGATCGGCTCGCTCGGTCACTCGCGGTTCGCGCGAATGCTCGGCACGACGGCGGCGAAGGTCGTCAACAACGCAGATCTCAACGTGCTGGTCGTCCGCACGATCCTGTGATCACCGTCGCGTCATCGCGAGCCGCAGGCCAGCCAATCTCCGAGCAGCTGCCTTCCGAGTCAGCAGAATCTGCGCCTTGATCGCGAGGGGGCGACTAGCGGGCGACAAATCGCGGCAGCTTCGCCGCTCGGTGGCGCGTGTTCTGACGAAGCACGGCGACGTCGCTGCCGGGTAGCGCGAGCACATCGAACCGCACGCCGTCGGTAACGGCCGTGAACCGTACGGTTGTGAATGATCGGGCAATGCCCGAGGTTTCCGGCACCACCGTGCAGGCAAAGGTCGCGGTGCCGGTGATCACTCGTCTTCGAGTTGGCCCCGCGGGCTCGCAGATCATGGCGGTGCTCGACGACGAATCGTTCGATCTGGTCGTGATGGGAAGTCATGGCCGTACCGGTTTGCGGCTCGCGTTGCTCGGGTCGATCGCCGAAAAGACGGCCCGTCACGCTCCGTGTTTGGTGATGATCGCGCGCGATCGGACGTCCTGAATCAGACCCGTCTGATCGCGCGTCCGACCGACTGGCCGCTCAATAAGAGAGCTCGTGAACG
This sequence comes from Deltaproteobacteria bacterium, assembly GCA_013696695.1. Lineage (GTDB taxonomy): Bacteria > Myxococcota_A > Polyangia > Haliangiales > Haliangiaceae > JABFXX01. The sequence continues at coordinate 1,300 of JACCYD010000899.1, forward strand.
TGCCAGCTCACGCGCAGGTTCTGCGCGAAAGCTCGTGAGACCGCAGACGTTGCGCAAAATCCCGCCTCGAGCGAGGCATGTCGAGTGCAAGCTCCCCATGCATGCTGATGCCTTCTGTCGATCGCTACATGACCCGCGAGCCCTACTCGATCTCTTCGACCTCGAGTCTCGAGCGGGCTCGCGAGTTGATGCACCGGCACCAGATTCGACACTTGCCGGTTGTCGACGGCGAGCGGTTGGTCGGCGTGCTCTCCGAGCGCGACATCGACGTGTTTGCCGCGGCGCCGGGCATCGAGCTGGCGCACGTCGAGGTCGCGCGGGTGATGTCTCCGCCGATCGACGTCTGGGGGGAGACCCCGCTCGACGAGGTGTCCGAGCTGATGACCCAGCGACGGTCGGACTGCGTGGTGGTTCGAGGTGGGCATGGGCTTGAAGGAATCTTCACCGCGGTCGATGCCTTGAGTGCGCTCTCGGATCTGCTCCGTCGCGCGACCGCGTAATCGGCATCGCCGGCAGCAGCTGCGGGTCAGGTCGCGGTGCGGGCGTCGCGACGCTGGCCGACGAAGTCGAGCAGCTGGCGGCGCGCCGCGCGGAATGCATCGGAGACCGCCAGATAGGGATCCTCGTGCTCTGGGCGAGTGGTATGCGTCACCGCGATCTCTCGTCCCGGGATCGTCAGGGTCACGTGCACCTGGAACGGCGAGCCGTGCCGGTGATGCTTTTGCGGCCGCTCGATGACCACGGCGCAATGCTGGATCGGCACGACGTGCTCGACGCGGCTGGCCCAGTCGTGCACTGCCGCCTCGAGGGCGGAGCTGGAGGGCATGTCACGAAACGTGATTTCGATCGGAGTCTGCATGCTCACCGAGCCTGCATCCGCGAGACCACCTACGCGCTCGCTTGCTCGACCGAGAGCGTCCGCCGCAAATGCGTCGCAACCTCTCGCACGAACGCCCCGACCGACTCCTGTGCGAACCCATGCAGCGCGACTGCGTCGATCGCGTCCCCGAGCGCACCGAGTGGCGTCTCGTAACGACCCGACAGCTCGACCTGGGTCTCCGTCGGGCTCAGCGGATAGAGCATGAACGTGCCGGTCATCGTCGGAAACAGAGACGACCGTCGTCGGCTTTGCCACTGGATCGAGATCACCGTCGCAGGCCGCTCCAATGCTTCGCGCTTCTCTTCGACTGCCACGATCTCGATCTCGATCTTGGCCGCGACATCGACAGCCCCGAGCCGCACGTGCAGTCGGCTGTGGACCCCTGCCGTCGTCGCGAGACCAAAGAGTGCTTGCGGATCTGCAACCACGGCCCGGCGCACGATCTCGTAAGGCTGGTTGACGTAGTCGTAACAGTGAAGGTCGTGGGACATGCAGGAGCGTTTTGCAACCGCGCGACCAGCAGCGCGATGCCAGGAACGCGCACGGCTTGCGTTCCTCCCATGGAGGACCGACGCAAGCTCTGCACGCTCTAGTCGCGGCCGCGAACGACGAGCACCGAGCAGGGCGCGTGGCGGACCATCTTCTCTGCCACCGAGCCGAGCAGCACCCGCTTGAGGCCGGTGCGGCCGTGCGTCCCGACGACGACGAGATCGAAGGTCCGATCTTCCTCGACCTTGGCGAGCATGAGCTCCACCGGTGTCCCGGTGAGCACCTCGGCGGTCACGGGCAGCTTGTGGCGTGCGACCACCTCGTCGCGATAGCGGTCGAGCTCGATCTGCATCCGGTGATCGAGGAACATGATGGGATCCTTGAGCAGCGGGTCGCCGGATGCGGCTAGCGGCAGCTCGATCGCATGCAGCAGCATGAGCCCCGCGCCCGACGGGTTCGCGAGCTCCCCGGCACGCTCGACGACCAGCGACGAACCCTCCGAGAAGTCGATCGGACACAGCACGTGATCGAACAGCGGGCCATCGGGATTGCCGCGCACGACCAGCACCGACGTCGGCGCGTGTCGCACGATCTTCTCGGCGACCGATCCGATCAGCAGCCGCTTGAGCCCGGTACGGCCATGCGTTCCGACGACGATCAGGTCGAAGCCCTCGTTACCGGCGAGATCGACCATGTGTTGCCACGGAACACCGTCGAGGAATCTCGTAGTGACGCGCGCGCCAAGCTTGCTGGCGTGCTCCGCGACAGCGGTCAGGGCGCTCTTCTCGTCGTCCATCGCCAGCTGGATCGTGGTCCCGGGAAGTGGGCCTTCCGCGCCTGCCGCGACCGACGGGAAGTGAAACGCGTGCGCCAGCACCAGCTCGGAACGATCCGCAGCTGCGATCCGCGCAGCGACCGCTACCGCCGCGTGCGAGGGGGGCGAGAAATCGACGGGACACAAGATCTTGCCGAACATTCCCTATATTCGTGCAGTGCTCGTTCCACCGCCAGAAGTGATTTACTGAGTAGGCTTGCGTCATGCTCGACGCGGTCGTCCTCGCCATCGCTCTGTCGATGGATGCGACCGCCGTGGCAGCGGCGTGTGGCGCCGCGGGGGTCAGCACGTCGATGGCGCTGCGGATGGCTGCGGTGTTCGCAACATTTCACGTCGCGATGGTGTCGATCGGCTGGTCGATCGGGCACGTCGCCGAGAGCTGGGTCGAGCCGTGGGATCACTGGATCGCGTTCGCGTTGCTCGCGGTGATCGGCGGCAAGATGGTGGTGTCGGCGATGCGCTCCGAGGTCGTCGCGCCGCCGGTGGGCTGGCGAGTTCTCCTCGGGCTCGCATTTGCGACCAGCCTCGACGCGGTTGCCGCCGGGGTCACGCTACCGCTCGTCGATGCGCCGGAGCTGGTGGTGATCGCGCTGATCGGTGGTGTCGTGTTCGTGTTCGTGCTCGTCGCCGCGCGGATCGGAGCACTGCTCGGTGATCGATTCGGACGCGGGCTCCAGATCGCCGGTGGGCTCGCGATCATCGGCCTCGGAGCCAAGCTGCTGCTCGATCACCTCGGATGACTCGCACTGTCAGCGGGCACGCGTGCTGCACGGCATGACTCTCATGCGCCTCATCATCGCTACCTTGCTCCTCGCGCACGGTGTGGCTCACATCGTCGGCTTCCGCGGCGCATGGGCTCCCACGCGCACCACGGTGATCGGAAATCGGATCGATCTCGGTGCCAGCTGGATGAGGCTCGTGGGCCTCCTGTGGCTCGTGGGCGCGATCGCGTTCGGTATCACGGCGATCGCGGCGCTCGGCAATGCGGCGTGGTGGCAGTCCGCTGCGCTGGGTCTCACGGGCGCGTCCCTGACACTCTGTCTGCTGCAGTTACCCGAGACCAAGTTCGGAGTCGTGCTCAACCTCGCGCTGGTGGGCGTGCTCGTCGGTGGCAGTCGGCTCGGCTGGTTCTAGTCGGTGATGTTCGGAGAGCGCCGGCACGCCCGATGCTCGTCCTGGACACATGCGAACCGTAGCGCTTGTCCTGGTTGCCGCGTGCGGTGCCAACAGCCCGGAACCCGATGAGGGTCCGCGCGCGGTTCGCACGAAAGAACATCTCGAAGCGGCACGCAAGCACGACGAGGTCGCCCGCGAGCGCACGTCATGGCCGACGACCTCGGCCGTGACGCCCGGCGACGCGACATCCGGCACGACGATTCCGTGGAACCGCACGTGGGATCCGGACGACGAGCACGGGCGACTCGCACGGATTCATCGCAGCGAGGCGGCCGCCCTGGAGGTCGGTTACATCGAGGCCTGCGGGTCGCGCGACATCAAGAAGCTCGTCGGGTCGCCGTTGACGCGACACCGCGTTGGGGGCTGGAACACCGCCGGCGGCGTCGTCGTGCTGCTCTCGACGCATGCGGGATCTGCCGCGACCCTGCTCTCGGATCTGCGATGTCACCGCGCATGGCTGCTGGTTGGCACGGGTGTCGAGCAAGGCTCTCCCCTCGCGTTGCCGGGGCTCCTGGTCGAAGCCAAGGGCGACCAGGACGGCATCACGCTGACGTTGTCGATCAAGGACAAGAAGCTCGTCCCCGAGTTGCAGCGCCGCGTGCTGCGCCAGCTCGAGGAGACGACCCGGCGGCCCCCACGACAAGAGGACTGACTCGCAGAGCTTTACGCCTGGCCAGACTGCCAGGCGTAGCTACAGTTCCAGGCCAATGAACCGCCGGGTGGAGGTTGTCGAGGTTGTCATCGCGCTCGCCCTCGTCGGGTGTGCGAAGGACGCGGTGCGCGAACCATTCGAGCTGTCGGCAGTCTCCGCGATGGCGTTCGACGCGCATGCGAGTCAGCCGCCGGCCAGCTACGATCCGCTTCAGCTCGCAGCGGTGTCGACGACGGAGACCCTCAACCCCGATCCCGGCGTGCCGAGCTCTTGCTACACGCGCACGGATCGCGGCTCGAACACCTGCGCGTCGTGCCACACGAAGTCGGGTTATCCGAACCTCGCGAACGACTGGGAGCTCCAGCAGAACTTTCCATTCATCGAGCCGCTCGGCGTGAATCACTGGAAGAACCAGTTTCGCGATCGCCGCGCGCTGGTCGCGCGCTTCACCGACGACGCGATCGCCGCGTACGTGCGCACCGATAACTACGCACCGCTGCGCGCCGCCCTCGCGACACGCAACGATTTCCCGGGGTGGCGCCCCGATGTCGATCTCGCACGCGGGTTCGATGGGGCCGGCTTCGCCGTCGACGGCAGTGACTGGCGCGCGATCCGCTACAAGCCGTTCGCCGGCACGTTCTGGCCAACCAACGGCTCCACCGACGACGCGTTCATCAGGTTGCCCCAGGAGTTCCGCCGCGACGGCAGCGGCTCGCCATCGCGGACGATCTATCGCACGAACCTCGCGATCCTCGAGGCCGCGATCACCGCGGATCCCGCGAAGAAGGATGCCGAGCTGGTTCGCGTCATCGAGCCGATCGACGAAACGGTCAGCGGCCTCGATCTCGATCGCGACGGTCGCCTCGGCACCGCGGTGCGCGTGGTCGGGTTGCCGGCGACGTTCGCTGGCCAGGCCGCCACGACTCGCGTCACGCGCTCGCTGTATCCGCGAGGAGTCGAGCTCATGCACACCGTGCGGTATCTCGATCCCGACGCGCCGGCGTACGTCGCGCGCCGGATGAAAGAAGTGCGCTACGCGCAGAAGGTCGCGGTGCTCGAGAGGCGCGAGCTCGGCAAGGCGTTCCGCTCGATCGAGGATCCCGATGCCGGGCCGACCGGCGATCCCCAGCACGGCTATCGGAACGCGGTCGGCTGGCAGCTGCAGGGCTGGATCGAGGATGCCGGCGGATGGCTGCGCCTG
>JACCYD010000930.1 GCA_013696695.1 Deltaproteobacteria bacterium
TCTTGAGCCGTGGGCCGGCGATCCGGGTCGACCATCAGCTCGACGAGCGTACTCCCAAACCGGCTATCCCCGCAAACCCACATGGACTCGCAGCGGGGTATTCGGTGTCCGGGTAGAGTCGATGGGCCATGGCGGGACCAGATGAGCAGTAGCTTCGGGACGCTGTTCCGCATCACCACGTTCGGGGAGTCGCACGGCCCCGGGGTGGGTGTCGTCGTCGACGGATGCCCTCCCCGCCTTCCGATCTCGGAGGCAAGCATCCAGGCCGAGCTCGACCGTCGCCGCCCGGGTCAGAGCCGGCTGGTCAGCCAGCGGAAAGAAGACGATCGGGTCGAGATCCTCTCCGGGGTCGTCGACGGCAACAGCCTCGGCACTCCGATTGCCATGCTGATCCGGAACCAGGATGCCCGCGGTAAAGACTACGAGGACATCGCACGCGCCTACCGGCCCTCCCACGCGGATTACACGTACGACGCCAAGTATGGCGTGCGCGCGATCGCCGGAGGTGGCCGGGCCTCGGCGAGAGAGACCGCCGGCCGGGTCGCGGGTGGCGCGATCGCCCAGCAGCTCCTGGCGCTGCGGGGGGTGTCGATCGTGGCGTGGGTCGACGAGGTCGCCGGGCTCACCGCCGCCGTCGACGAAACCGTCGTGACCCGCGAGCAGGTCGACACCAACGATCTCCGGTGCCCGGATCCGGACGCGGCAGCCAAGATGATCGAGCGCATCGAGCAGGCGCGCAAAGATGGTGACTCGGTCGGCGGCGTGATCCGCGCGATCGCGCGTGGCGTCCCTGCAGGCTGGGGCGAGCCGATCTTCGACAAGCTCGAGGCCGATCTCGGCAAGGCGATGCTGTCGATCCCGGCGGTCAAGGGGGTCGAGAACGGGTCCGGTTTCGCGGGCACGCTGTCGACGGGCAGCGCCCACAACGATGTGTTCTATCGCCGCGACGACGGATCGATCGGCACGCGCACGAACCGCTCGGGCGGCATCCAGGGTGGGATCTCGAACGGCGAGCCGGTGACACTCCGGATCGCGTTCAAGCCGACGGCGACGATCATGCGCGAGCAGGAGACCGTCGATCGCGACGGCAACCCGACGACGTTGATGCCGCGCGGCCGTCACGATCCGTGCGTGTTGCCGCGCGCGGTGCCGATCGTCGAGGCGATGTTCGCGCTCGTGCTCGCCGATCATTGCCTGCGCCAGGCTGCCCGCAGCTAGCGCTACCCACATTGACGTGAACGTGAACCTGAACCCTACCGTCGACGTTGACCTCGACGAGTAGCGGATGCCGCGGAACCGCTGATCTCAGCTCAGCAGTGCGCTACCGAGCGCCGGGACGATCGGTTGTTGATCGCTGGTCGGGCATCCACAAGGCGAGTCCGCGCCGACGCCGGCAAGCTGATCACTGGTGGCCGTACGGCAATCAGCGTCATCGTCGACGGTGGTGTTCAGGTTCAGGTTCAGGTCGACGTCAACGTCCAAGTCGGTTCGGTTCTCTCGCTCATCCGGGACTGTCAGACCGAGCGCGTAGCGTCGGGGAATGGGTCCGGTCACGGCGCAGCTGGTCGACGTCCTCGGGTACGACCCGGACGACGGCACGCCGGACGTGCGCGAGCTCGGGCTGGTCCGGGCGGAGACGGTCATGCGGGCCCGCGATGGCGCTCGGGCGGTCGCCGTGGCCCGGCTGCGAAGCGGGCGGCTGGTCGTCGTCGACGATCGATGTCCGCATGATGGTGGGCGAATCTCCGATGGCTGGGTCGCCGGGGAGCAGCTGGTCTGCGCGCGGCACGGCTGGGAGCTCGATGTCGTCGAGGGTCAGTGCCAGCGCTCGAAGCACTGCAAACCCTGATTTGAACCTGGGCGCCAAGCCTTGGGAATGAGACGTATTGTTGACCCGCCGCGGTTAGCGGACTAACGTCATCGACAGCGTGGGAGCCGTCCTGGTCCACATCGATCTCGACGGCGACCGGCCGCACCCGTCGTCGCTCGCAGCGCTTGCTGCGGGTCGTGCCGTCGCATCATCGTGGGGCGCCACACTCTACGCAGCGCTCGTGATCCACGATCCCACCGATCGCGGCACGGCCGATTCCACCGGTCAGATCTCCCACGGTCACGTTCCGGGCGTCGAGACGGTGCGTGCGGCGCTCGCCCGTGGCGGCGCGGATAAAGTAGTCGTCGCGATCACCGACGCGCCGGTGTCTTCGTTGTGGGCCTCGGTCGGCGGCGCCTGGCAGGGCGTGCTCGATCATCTGCGACCGCGCCTCGTGTTGTTCGGCGCCGATGCGCCGTCCGCGAGCGAGGTCGGGCCGCGCACCGGCGCGCGAATCGGCGCACGGTTGCTCGTGCGTGCGCGGGCGGTCGGGCTCGACCATGTCGAGCTTCGCGATCGCGATGGCGGCTACGTGCGCGCGAACGATGGCGGCGCTGCCGTCGTGCTGGTCGGCGCCACCAAACCCACGCACATCGGCGACGACGACATCGACCTCGTCGTGCTCGCGATGCCCGGTGGGGCCGACAACCGGATCGAGATTGCCGGCAGCGTACCCGCCGAGGTCTCGCACGGCAGTGGAACGATCGTCGCGATCGACGACGCGTCCGCCGGCGACGCGCAGATCATGGGTGCCGCCACGCGGCTCGCCAGCCTGCTCGGCGCATCGGTGATCAGGAGCTCGGCGACACCACTCGCACCCGAGCTGTGCGTCGCGATCGGTTCGCTCTCGATCGATCTCGCCGGTGCGGCCAGCCTGATCCGGATCGGCCATCCCGGCGGCAAGCACGTCGATGGCTCGATTCCCGGGCTTCCCGGCCCGGCGTTGCTCGAGCTGGTGAAGACGCTGGAGGACGTGTGAAGCGCCCCCGCGCCCAATCCGAACCGACGCTTGGCGGCGGAGTCGCGGTGTGGCTCGGCAGCAGCGCGCCCGCCCGTTCGATCCGCTGGCTCGACGGCACGCTCGCCGCCGCCGCGAAGTTCGGCGCGGTCACCGCAGTCGCTGCAGGCGATCCGACGTGGCTCGATCTCGCCGCGGATCGCGCGAATCGCGCCGGGCTCGCGAGTGCCGGCGTGCCGACGGAGCTGCAGCTCGATTATCTCGGCTGGGCGCAGGTGATGGCGGCGGTCGCCCGCCAGCTCGACGCCTCGACGATCCTCGTCGACGAAGCGAGCCGCCCCGAGCGGTTTCCCGAGGTCGCCGCGATCGCGGAGCTGCTCGACGCCGCACAGCTCACGCACGTCGTCGCGATCTCCCCGGATCACACCAAAGACCGCGGTTCCGTGATCCACGCGAGCCGCGTCGCCGGCACCGAGCTGCAGACCTGCCGCATCCGTGGTCCCGTCGTGATCGGTGTTCGCATCGCCGGGCCCGCGATCGAGGAGTACCCGACTCCGATGCCGTCGGCGTCGATGAAGCGGCTCGAGCTGGCGGCGCTCGGCCTCGATCCGGTCGTGCTCGGGCACCGTGCACTGCCGCCGCGCACCGGCCAGCCCGCGCGCAAGACCGTCGAGCGCGTCGCGGAGCACCTCTCGATGCACGTGATCCCGCGCGCGCCCAAGGGCCCGTGATGGCCGGGGCCCGGTCGATCGCCCACGGGAACCTGCCCGATCTCGCTCGAGTGGGCGTGATCGCACCGGCGGAGCTCGGTGGCACCGCGATCGCGGCGCTGCGAGCGCGCGGGATCCAGGCCCGCACGCTCGACGCTCCGCCCGACGCTGGCACCGACGACGAGGAGGTGATTGCCTGGGCGCTGTCCTCGCCGCTGACGCCCGCTTCCGCGATCGAGCTCGCGCAGCGCTGCGCGTGGGCTGCCGAAGCGGGTCGTCCGGTCTGCTTGCTCGCACCGGCGGTCCGCGGCAGCAATCGCGCGGCGATCGAACGCGCCGGTGCGCTGTCTCACCTCCGCGCGTACGGCGCTGCGGTCGCGCACGATGTCGATGCGTGGCTCGAGTCGGTCGTGCTGCTCGTCAAGTTCGGGCTGCCCGCGGGTCCGCGCGCCGCGGTGATCGCGCCGGTAGGTTCGTGGCTCGAAGCGCAGGCCACCGCGATCGCGATCGAGGCCGAGGCCACCGGCGCGCGATCGCCGCTCACCGCGCCCGACGATCCCACCGACGTCGTGCTCTACGATCCGACGCTCGGTGCACCGCCGCGCACGACGCCCGGGCTGCACGTCGCGATCGCGCCGCGCGCCGAGCTCGCCGGAGAATCGACCGCGCTGTACGGAGCACGCGCCGCGCTCGGTGCGATCGCGATCCTCGGCCGCGCCGCCGAGCGGATCGCGGTCGGGCTCGGTCCAGCTCCACGCACCGCCACCGCAGAGCTCCAGATCGATCGCGCTCGGCTCGATCGGCAGCTCGCGCAGCTCGTCGGTGCACGAATCGGCGATCACGAGACCAAGGTGTTGCTCGCCGCCTACGGCATCCCGATCCCACGGCAAGCGGTCGCCACCACGCCATCTGCCGCGGTCAAGCTCGCGCGCCGGGCCGGCTATCCGGTCGAGATCAAGCCGTGGGGCCACGACCTGCCGAGCGAGCCCGCAGGCTGTCCGATCGAGCGTGACGTCAGCTCCGATGCGCTCGTGCGTCAGGCGTTCACCAGCGTGCTCGCGAAGGCGAACAAGACCGAAGCCGGTGCCGCCGTGATCGTGCGCGAGACCCCCACCGCAGGTCGCGAAGTCTCGGTGACGCTCCTGCAGCTGCCCTCGCTCGGCTGGACGGTCGTGCTCGATGCGCCGGGTGCGCCGCTCGCCGCTGCACCCGCGCCGCTGCGTCTGATCGACGCCCAGTCACTCGCCGCGCACGTCATCGCATCGCGCGCCGGCGAGCCCGAGCCGGATCGCAGTGGTCTGGCCAACGTGCTGCGCCGCGCCTCGCA
>JACCYD010000985.1 GCA_013696695.1 Deltaproteobacteria bacterium
ATCGAGCACTGCAGGCGTTCCGCCGGCGGTGGGTGGCCGAGCTCGCTGCGCTCGAACCACCGGAAGCCGATGTTCGCGGTCTTCTCGGTGAGGCCGGTGGACCACTGCAGCGTTCGTGCGGCCGGGCCGGCCATCACCGCGAGCACGTGATCGTCGAGCTCCTGCACGATCCGGATCAGCCAGTCGCGATAGCGCACCAGCCGGAGGAACGGGCCGGCGGCCTCCGCCTTCGCGATCGTGCGTCCGCCGGCGAGCGTGAACGTGGTGGCCGTCTCATCGGTGACTTGCCAGTGGATCCCGCCCGCGATCACGAATTCGTTGGCCTCGAGCGCGTGGCGATCGGCGCCGGGGCGCGTGCGATCGAGGCGCGGTCCGTCGGTGAACGTCAGCTCGCGGGGCGGCAACAGGCGACGCGTGACCGCGTCGAACGCGTGCGCGATCAGATGGAGCTCGCCGCGCGCGCCGAACCGAGCATCGAGCGCGAACACCTCCGGTGCGGTGAAGCGCTCGGCGTAGCTGGCCACGACATCGATCCGGTGCGTCCATCGCGTCTGACCGGCGGAGACCCGGCGGATCTCGAGGACACCCGGCACGTCGGTGGTCTCGACGTGAACGTCCTCGTGCGCGCGGAGGCGGAACATCAGGCCACCGTCAACGCGCACTCGAGGCCGAAGTGATCCGACGTGAACGTGCCGTCGATGTCGATCGGCTCGGTGCCGACCAGCTCGATCTTCGCGGCCTTCCAGCGCGTGCCGTGGAGGAACACGCGATCGATGCGCTTTCGCGACAGCGTGGGCTTGAGCTCGAACCGCATGCGGTTGATCTGCGAGTCGGCGGTGTAGCCCGCATCGTCGGGGCGAAGCGCCGGCCAGACATCGACGAAGCCGCTGTCGAGCGCGGCGTTCTCGACTGGATCTTCGGGCTGGAAGTTCATGTCACCGCACAGCACCGCATCGCCGAGGTCGGCGAGCGCGGGCTGGATCAAACGGAGCTGCGTGGCGCGCGGCTGTTTGCTCTCCTTCATGCTCTCGAGGTGCACGGTGCCGACGGCGAGCCCGCATGCGAGCTCGGCGACCAGCAACCGGCGGCCCATCTGCGTCGGCAACGCGAGCGCGGAGAGCCGATGCAGCGGCACGCGCGATAACACGACGACGTCGTAGGTCTGGAACAGCTCGAGATCCGAGAGCGTGTACGCCTTACGGATCCACGGCTGCAGGGCGATCACGTCGAGCAGCTCCTTGGTGACCTCTTGCAGTGCGATCACGTCGGGCTTGCGGCGCTCGAGCTCGCCGAGAAGCGCGGCGCGGCGCTCCTCGAACATGTGCCCGCCGAACCACACGTTCCAGGTCAGGATGCGAAGGTCGGTCGGCTCGGTGGCGCTCGCGTGTGCCGCAGGTTTCCAGTCGCCGCTGACGTAGTGAAACGCGTCGAGCTGCTCGAACATCGCGCCAGCGTATTGCCAGCTCGAACGCGCTGCAAGCGAGTGCGAAGGCGTTGGTGTCAGTGACTCGACAAGATCGCGCCGAGCTCGAGCATGCGGCGGATCTTCGGCACCAGTTCGTCGGTCATCCCGTCGAGGTCGTACTTCGGCTTCCAGCCCCAGTCCTTGCGCGCGGCCGTGTCGTCGAGCGACTTCGGCCACGAATCGAGGATGCCCTGGCGGCGCGGATCCGGTGAGTACGTGAACTTGGCCTCGGGAATCGCGCGCTGCACCGACTTCGCGATCTCGTCGGCGCGCGGTGAGAACGCGGCGATGTTGTAGATCGAGCGCGTCAGCCGTTCGCGATCGGCCATCGCCAGCTCGAGCAACGCGCGCACGCCGTCGGGCATGTACATCAGCGGAATCCGGGTGTCGGCGCGGGCGAACGCCTCGTAGCCGCCCTTGCGCACACCGTCGACGTACATGAACAACGCGTAGTCCGAGGAGCCGCCGCCCGGCATCGCCGCGCTGATCAACCCGGGGAACCGCACGCCACGACAATCGACGCCGTGATTCTTCGTGTAGTACGCGCACAGCAGCTCGCCGGCGACCTTGGTGACGCCGTACATCGTGGTGGGATGGAGCGCGACGTCATCGGGCGTGGGATCCGGGAGCGGCCCGCTTGGCGGCGGACCAAACACGGCGATCGACGACGTGAAGATCAAGCGCTGCACCTTCGCGGCGCGACAGGCCTCGAGCACGTTCCACGTGCCCGTCTGGTTGACGTCGTATGCGAGCTTGGGATCCTTCTCGCCGCGCGCGGAGAGGATCGCCGCGAGGTGGAACACCATGTCGGGCTTGACCTTGGTGAACATCGCCTCGGTGGCCGCGGCGTCGGTGACGTCGAGGCGCTTCCACTTGCTGCCCGCGGCATGAGCGTGGCTGGGCGGACGCGGCGCGAGATCCGTGGAGACAACTTCGTGACCGGAAGCGGTGAGCGAACCGATCAGATCGTGACCGATCTGGCCGCCTGCACCGGTGAGGAGAATCTTCATGCGCCGCGCATCATGGCATGACTCGAATCGGTTGCGATCTAGCGCTGCGCGTCGTTCGCGAGCACGGTGCACGAGTTCGTGAAGTGCATCGTGTTGCCCTCTTGCACCGGATTCTCCGGTTCGATCTCGGAGATCACTCCGCCGCCCCAGTTGAACGTCGAGTCAGAGAACGCGAGGAACACGCACATCTCTTGATCGCCGGTGCCCCAGCGCACCGTCTCCGCGCGCGGGTTGAAGTACTCGCACGAGAACCGCAGCTTCGCGTAGCCGGTCATGTCGAACGGCGGATCGAGCGGCCCACCCATCGCATCACCGACGCGATTCTCGGTCGTGAACACCGGCGCGGCGACGCCCTCGGGCGTGATCGCCTCGATCGTCAACTTGGTACCGAGCTCGTGATAGTGCGCGAGCCCGTAGAACAGCTTGAAGTCAGGCGCGCGAGAGAACAGCTCCTGGTGCCTCTCGGAGAGATCGCACTCGACGGTGAAGTCCGATTGCATGTTCCCGGGCAGCGCGATCGCCTGGTTCTGGAACGAGACGGCAGCGAGCACCGTCGCGACCGCGGTCTCGGGAACCGGCTGCACCGTGATCCGCGGACGAATCTGCAGCGCCGCATCGGAGCTGTTCAGCAGGTGCACCTGGCTGACCAGCTTGCTCTTCTGCGGCACCTTGATGACGACGCCATCCGGGAACTGCTGGATCTCGCGCGTGGACTGCGTCGACTGCGCGAACAACACGCCTCCGAACACCGCCGCGACCGCCTCGTTGAAGCCGCGGTCGTCGCAATCGAACGCACCGTCGTCGCCGCGGAACACCGTCTCCGGAACGAAGAACCAGTTCGAGTGGTGGAATCCCGGGCCGGTCTCGAGGTCGATGGTGTTGATGAACAGGTCGTCGTCGTTATCGAGCGTGATCTGCACGCAGGTCTTGGTGACCTCCTCGCCGGCCGCGACGTCGAACGGCCCGAACTCGTACGTCCGCGCTGCGAACGGGTCCGGGCTGGCGCAACCGAGGAACGCGATGGCGCAAACGGCGAGCCTGGTCATGCGCGCACTATCGATTGGCGCTGTGGTCGAGCCAATAGGGTATTTGGCAACAGCTAGATGACAGCTATCACTCGAACGCGCCCATCATCGAGCCGAACTTGTCGAACAGGTCGTTCAGCTGGCGGTTCGAGACCTTGAGCTTGAACCAGATGCGATCCCCGTCGCGCTTGACCGTGAGCCCGTTGAGGACTTGCTTGAGCTCCGGACCGAGGAGCCGCGCCGAGTCGCGCGCCGAGTCGATCGAATCCATGACCTGTCCGGTGAACCGCTTGTCGGCCATCTGGACCGTGGCGTCGACGTCGAGCCCGCCTTCGAGATCGAGCGAGCCGAACACCTCGTGGACCTTGTCGCCGATCAACGTGCCTTCTTCGGCGCTACCGGCGAACCACATGCCCATCTTGCGATCGGCCTTCTCCATCGTCGCGAGCAGCTTCTCGTTGTGGGTCGCGTTGTCCTTCTTGGTGGCGACGATCTCGTTCTCCATCTGCGTGCGGTTGGTCTCCTGGAAGTCGACGTCACCACCGCTGATGTTGAAGCTGTAGTTGCCGTAGATGGCACCGTCGGAGAGCACCAGGTACGGCAACTTGGTCTTGATGTTCGGACCCACGATCTCGATCGCGATGAACTTGTTGTCGGAGTCGAGCTCGTACTTCATCTTCGCGTGCTTCGCGCAGCCGACGAGGTCATCCATGTCGAGCCCGGTCATCAGGAACTTGAGCTCGAAGCCGTCGCGGACATCGACCGTTCCCAGCATGTTCTTGAACTTCTTCTCGGCGAGACAGTCCTGCCAGGCGTTGGTGCCGGAGACCATCTCGTTACCGACGCGCGCGAACTTCATGATCGGCGAATCGGCGAGGTGCTTCTGCAGGCGGGGCAGGTTGCCGCCGAACGCGAGACCGACGTTGTTCGGCAGCCGCGACATCAGCTCCGTCTCGTCATCGCTGAGCTTGCCAGAGGCCGTGGGGCCGGCCTTCTCGCAACCGGTGGCCAGCAATGCTCCTGCGACAAACACGAGGGAAGCGCGCATCCCGGCCCTGTAGCTCGCCGGCGGGGGAAGTTCAATCATGTTCCTCACCCCGAACCGGACGAGGTCAGGTCGGCAAAGTCGCGATTCCGCGGGCTTCGAACCGGGGGCGGTAGTCGCGCTCGATCGTCCGGGCCAGGATGTCCGCGTAATCACGAGGCGGAGCGAGGCCCCACGCGCGATCCTCCTCGGTCATCACCCCGTCGTCGTCGGCGATCGCCGCGTTGCCGACCCCGTAGCTCCTCTCGAGATCGCTCATCATTGCCGGTAGCGTGGTGGCGACGCGCTCGGGCACGCTGTCGTCGATCGTCAGCAGGAAATCGAGCAGGTCCCAGCCGAAGTCGCGGTGGCGAACCTCGTCGCGCAGGATCCGATCGAGGGCGGCGCGTGCGCTCGCGTGGGTGCACTTCGTGCGGAGGTGCTTGAACAGTGGCACCGCGACCGTCTCGCCGAGACAGAACACGCGCACCGCGGTGTCGAGGATGTCGTGCTCGAGCGCCGCGTGCACGCGCGACAGGCCGAGCCGATCGCGATCGAGCGCCGGTGGATCGCTGCCGCCCGCGGCGGTGTAGACCTCGTGGCTCATCCGCGAATGGACGAGCTCGTCGGTGACGATCGCCAGCCCTTGCTCGATCAGATCAGGCGGCGCACCGAGCTGGATCAACCACAGCACCAGATGCTGGGTGACCGCAGCGGACGTGTACTCGGCCGCGATCCGCGCGCGCCATTCCTCGCGAACTCGTTCGCTCGCCATCACCGCTTGGGGCAGGCCACCTTGCGCGGCGGCGGCGGATTGCACTTCGCGTTGGCGGGGCACGTGCTCGGCCCGAAATCGACGAAGCATTCGGTGGCACCGGCGCGAAGCACGATCTTCAGCGTGTCGCCGTCCTCGAAGCCGGTGGGGCATGCGTACTTGATCGGTGGCGGCGGGTTGCACGTCGGCATCGGCTTGCCGGGCTCGCCCTTCGGGCACTGGACGTCGACCATGGCCTGGCAGTCCGCTCTGCCCTTGGGCTTCATCACCGTCCACCTCTGCTCGGATTGCGCGGGCTCCTTCACCG
>JACCYD010001059.1 GCA_013696695.1 Deltaproteobacteria bacterium
GTTCGACGTTCGCCGTGTGCCTGCCCCTCGGCCAAAGCACGACCGAGATCGCAACCGCTGAGGATCCGTGCGCGGCGCCCGATCCGCCGCGTGGGCTCCGGATCTTGATCGTCGACGACAACGTCGATGCGGCCGAGTTGCTCTCCATGCTGCTCGAGACCGATGGCAGCGAGATCCGCATCGCGCACACCGGTCTCGCGGCACTCGATCTCGCAGCCGAGCTGCGCCCGCACGTCGTCCTGCTCGACCTCGGCCTACCCGGGATCGACGGCTACGAGGTGGCCCGCCGTCTCCGAGCCGACAGCTCCCTCACGCAGCCACTGCTGGTCGCCGTGACGGGCTGGGGCACGGAAGAGGACCGGCGCAAGACAAAGGACGCGGGCTTCGATCAGCACCTGGTGAAGCCCGTCGATCATGCGCGCCTCGCGCAACTGATCGCGAGCGCCGCGGTCGTTCCCTCGTCGCGGTGAGCCGCTACTCCGAGCGCGGCATCGAGCGGAGATCAAGGTCCACGGTTATTTGCGCCGGGCCGGCACTGCAGGGCATGACGCACTTTGCCCTCGCCCTTGGCCTCCTGCTCTCTGCCTGTGTCCTCGAAGAAGCGACCGATGAAGACCTGGCCGAGGTGGAGTCCGAGTCCGCCACCCCGGACGCCGATCACCGCACTGAGCGACGACACCGCGATCGTGATCTCCCTCCCCGCGAACACGATCAAGTACTTCAAGCTCGAGGTCCCGAGCGGCTTCGATCGCGTGAGCGTCTACCGCAACGGGTTGATCTCGGCGGGCCCGCGCTTCTATATGCGCCGCAATCAGCTGCCGTCGCCGACGAACTACGACTGCACGAATAACAGCATGGGCTGCAGCCTCGAGATGCCCATCGCAGGCACGTACTACATCGCGGTCTACGGCAACTGGGAGAGCTCGACCTTCACGTTCGCCGCCGGTTATCACAACGACTACTCACCGATCTCGAATGGCTACTCCCAGCCCGACTACAACCAGTACGGGGTGGATCGGCAGTACAAGCTCGTCGTCCCCAGCAACGTCAGCAGCGTCACGTTCACGTACACGCTCGATCCGACCGACGACGGCAGTCTCGATCTGGTCGTCAAGCGCAACGCGTTCGCGAACGACATGAACTACGACTGCATCAAGTGGATCATCGGCTACGAGCGGCTCACCCAGGCGACGTGCAGGTTCACGAACCCGACGCCCGTCACCTACTATGTCGCGCTCCTCGGCCACGCCACGAAGGTCGTCGGCACGTTCAGCGCGCGCTACCGGCTCGCCCTCGTCAACGCCTCGACCACGAGCTACTGATCCAAACCCACCCGCGAGACTACGACTGGCAATCGTGGCCGTCCGCTCGCGTGGCAGACTGTCGACATGCCGAGACGTTCGCCGATCACGACGGGCGTATTGCTCGCGGCGATCGCCGCGATCGCATTCGGCGTGACCACACCGGTCGTCGCGTGGGCGGGTCGAGGGCTCGGGCCGTTCTCGACCGCGGCGCTCCTCTATCTCGGGGCTGCGCTCGCCGCCATCATCCTCCGCATGTTCAAGCGCCGGTCGGAGGCTCCGCTTCGCCGATCGGATCTCCCCCGCGTGCTCGCGGTCGCGCTCGTCGGTGGTGCGATCGCGCCGACGTTGCTCGCGTGGGGACTCCAGCGCTCGGGACCTACGATCGGCGCGCTGCTCCTCAACCTCGAAGCGGTGTTCACGGTGCTGCTCGCGCGTGCCTTCTTCAACGAGCCGATCGGGCGACGCGTGGCGCTCGCCGTGATCGCGATGGTTGCGGGTGGCATCGCGCTCACGCTCGATGCGTGGCAAGCGACCACCTGGGGCATTGCTGGGATGGTTGCGGTGGCGCTCGCGACAGCAGCGTGGGCGACTGACAACACGCTCACCCGGCCGCTCGCGGAACGCGACCCGCTCGAGGTCGTTGCGAGCAAGGGCGGGCTCGGTGCGTTGATCACCGGCATCGCCGCGTTCGCCTTCGGCGAGCCGTGGCCGTCGACCCTGGCGGCGACGAGCCTGCTCCTATGCGGTGCGACGGGCTATGGCTTGAGCCTTCGCTTGTACCTGCTCGCGCAACGCCGGATCGGCGCCGGGCGCACCGGCTCGGTCTTCGCGCTCGCGCCATTCGTCGGTGCCGCGCTCGCGTTTGCGATCGGCGATCGAAGTGCGGGAGGCTGGACGATCGTATCGGCCGTCCTGTTTGCACTCGGCGTGTACTTGCACGTGACAGAGCGACATCACCATCGGCACAGCCACGATCCGATCGAGCACGACCATCTACATCGGCACGACGACGGTCACCACGAACATGACCACGATCCGCCGGTTACCGGCGAGCATTCTCACCGCCATCATCACGACCGAGTCCAGCACGAACACGAGCACGCCCCGGACCTGCATCACGTGCACCGGCACTGACGCGATCACGGCCGGACGCGGCTGGCCGGCAGAAGCAACTCGCCTCGTCGCGAACTGACTGCGCCGCAGGCGTCATCGTCGCGAACGCACTCGGTTTCGGTCAGTCGTTCTTCGCGCCGGCCGTCACCCACGCTTCGAGCGTCAAGATGTCGCCTTCGGAGATCGCGAAGGGCGCCGCCGGTGGCGGTGGTGGCATCTGGTCGGAGACATTCGTCGAGCCATCGGCGTTGCACAGGTTGGTGCCGCGAATCTTGTTGATCAGGTAGCTGCTCGCGAGATCGCCGGCCTTGACGTAGTTCCGCAGCCCGCCGTCGCGGCACTGCCAGACGGTGATCTGCAGCAAGCGCTCGTGCAGCGTCTTGTCGGGACAACCGGTCGACTGGCCCGCGCTGGGGCCGCCGTAGAACTGCGCACCCAGTGGCGCGTTCTCGAGCGACAGCCAACCCATGCAGTCCATGTTCACGCTAGCGCCGTAGGTCTTGCGGTGATGGCACCCTTCGGTGCCCGAGCCGCACGACCGATTCAAGATCGGCACGACGTCGCGCTGGAATTGGACCTCGGTGGGTGGCACGCCGTCGGCCGGACCAGAGGAATCGACATCGGGGTCGGGCGGGTTGCTGCTTCCACAGGCGACAACGCCGATCCATATCGCACAGGCCAAGAGTCGTGCTCGCATGGTTCGAAGCTCCTCGATCTCCACGGTCGTCGAAGCGACCGGGCTCGTCAACTTGTGTTGCCGCACACCGCCGAAACCTTCGGTCTGAAAGTGGAACCCCCCGGGTTACAGGGGTCTACGCTACCTTGTCGAGCTCGAACCAGGTGTGACCTCGACATCGGCCGTCATCCCGCGCTCCGCGTGCTCGGGAATTTGGCAGTGAAACATCCACTTGCCCGGCTCCTCGTACTGCAGCGCGGCGCGGACGGTCGATCGCGCCCCGATCGCGATGGTGTCTTTCCAGCCCAGCCGCGGCTCGGGGACGCCGTCGCGATCGAGCACCTGGAAGAAGTGTCCGTGAACGTGCATGGGATGGTCTCCGTCCTCGTCGTTGACGATCTCCCAGATCTCGACGTCGCCGAGCGTCACCGGAATCGGCGTGTTGAGCGGCCACCGCTGATCATTGATGAAGAAGATGGTCCCCGCCGGCCCGTCGACCTCCTCGCGTAGCGTGAACCGTCGAACCGCGCTCCCCGCCGACACCGGCAAGCGCGGGATCGTCGCGGTCGTCGCCGGCAACGCACCCGGCGGGGCCGCATCCTCGGCGAGCTCGACGTAGACGAGATCGAGCGGCCCGCGATCGAACCCGTCGTGACCACGCGCGACTCCGAGTGTGCGCAGCATCCGTGGACGGTCGCCGAGCGCGACCAAGACGTCGTAGCGCTCGCCGGGCGCGATCGGTAGTCGCTCGACCTCGTACGGTTCGGGAATCAACCCGCCGTCCCAACCGATCACGCGCATCGCGATGCCGTCGAGATGCAGATCGAAGAAGCGTCCATTCGACGTGTTGACGATCCGCCAGCGCTCGACACCACCGCGTGTAGTGATCGCGCCCGGCGGCTTGCCGTTGACGAGCAGCGTGTCGCCACGGCGACCGAACACGAGGTCTTCGTGCGACGGCTCGATGCGAACGCTGCCGTCGCCGGCGAGATCGACGTCGTCGAGCACGAAGTAGCGCTCGGTCTCGACGATCGGCTCGTCCGGTGCGCGGATCACGAGCGGACCCTGCAGGCCCATCTCGATCTGCATGTCGGTATCGACGTGTGGGTGGTACCAGAAGAAGCCGGTATCGCGGAGCACGAAGTCGTAGTCGAAGCTCGCGCCTGGAGCGACGCTGCCGTTCACGGTCGGATCACCATCCATCTCGATCGGCAACCGCAATCCGTGCCAGTGGACCGTGGTGGGAATCGAGAGCTCGTTCCGGACGTGGACGATCAACCGATCGCCCAGCTTCGCTTCGATCAGCGGCCCCGGCACGATCACCGCGGCCCCGTCGATCGATCCGTCGCGATATCCCATCACCGGCGTCTGTCGACCGGCGAGGTACTCGACCTCGCCGTCGGCTGCGACGAGGTTGATCTCGACGACGTCGGGATCGGGATCGACGTCGAGCGCACGCACGAGCTCGGGGACCGGCTCGAGTCGAGCATTGTCTCCGCAACCGACCGAGCCGAGCGCGATCCACGCGATCCTCACGAGCATGAGTGACCCGCCGGCGGCTGGACCTTCGGTCGGCAAGCGCAACTCCATGGACCTCCAGGCGATCTTTTCTCGGACAGGATCTGAGCACTCATGCGAACCTCATGGTTGGGAGCAACATGCGTAGCTCGATCCTGATCTCATTCTTTATCTGCGCGGTGGGATGCGGCACGGACGGCGGTGGCAGCGGCGACGACGATGGTACGCCCGATGCCCCACCGGCGGACGGCGTGCCGGCGAGTGAGGTGCAGTTCCAGCGCGACGTCGCACCGATCTTCGTGCGTAGCTGCGGCAACGGCAACGATGCGTGCCACAACCGCAACCCGTATGCCGCGAACCTCAACTTCGAATGTCGTGGCTGGCTCAGCCTCGAGAACGCGTCGATCGGCTCTCAGGTCTATGCCGGGTCGACGGCCGGTCAGCCGACGGGCTGCGAGGATCGTCCCCTGCACTATCGCCTGACGGAGATCAAGGCGTGGCAGTGCGGCGAACCGGCGAGCTCGAGCGGAACGAACGTGAACTACGTCGTGCCCGGTGATCTCGAGAACAGCTACATCATCCGCAAGCTCCGCGGCATGAACCTCTGCGACGAGGGCAACACGGTTACCGTACAGAT
>JACCYD010001064.1 GCA_013696695.1 Deltaproteobacteria bacterium
CCCGAAGACCGCACCGCGCATCGAGCCGAAGCCGGAGCAGGCGAAGCCGAAATCGAAACCGCAGGCGATGGTCACCGAGGAGATCGAGCCCCTCGATGCCGACGAGCTCGAGACGGTCGAGCGTCCGGCACCGGTCAACGCGCCGGCGGCGCGCGTCGAGGCGCCGATCCAGACCCAGGAGATCGAGCCGCTCGAGGCCGAGGAAGCCGAGAACGAGACGCTCGAGCGGGTGCGACCGGCAGAGCCCGCGCCGCCGCCGCGCACGCGTCCACCGACCGCACCTCCACCGAAGCGCCCGCCGACCGCGCCGCCACCGGTCAGCGCCACGAATCTCGTCGATCTCCCGCTGTCGTCGAACATCGACCTGCCGTCGGGGAACTTCGACTACCGCGTCAAGAAGAGCAAGTTGCCGCTCGTGCTCGGGCTCCTGCTCGTCGGCGGGCTCGCCGCGGGTGCGGTGGTTGTTTTCAAGGGCCGCGGAGGGACGGAGCAACGCGACGCGGGCGGCGAGATCGCCCAGATCACGCCGCCGGATGCCGCTCCGGTTGTTGATCCAGTCGCGGTCGATTCTGCCGTGGTCGCCATCGAGATCGATCCGACGCCCGACGCGCCCGAGCCGACGCCGACGCCGACGCCGACGCCGACGAGTCCGGGCGATCGCCGCGACGTCAAGCCGCCGCGCGGCACGCCGCCGGAGAAGCCGCCGAAGAAGCCGCCCGAGAAACCGCCGGAGAAGCCACCCGAGAAGCCGCCGGAGAAGCCGCCGGAGAAGCCGCCGGAGAAACCACCCGAGACGCCGGCATCGGATCCGGGCTGCGACGAGTCGTCGTGCGTGATCGAGAAATACGCGCGCCCGTGCTGCGCGAAGTTCAAGCCCGCCGGCGACAACTTCACGCCGACGGCGGGCAACAACGAGAACCTCGGCAAGACGCAGATCAAGGCGGGCATCGACCGCATGAAGCCGGCGATCAGCCGCTGCGGCGAGAAGCACTCGGCCAAGGGCACCGTGAAGGTCTACGTCACGGTCACCGGCGAGGGCGCGGTGCAGAGCGTCGAGGTCCAGGCCGCGCCCGACGACGAGCTCGGGAAGTGCGTTGCCTCACTGGTGCGAAAAGCCACGTTCGCGAAGACCGTGAACGGCGGCTCGTTCTCGTATCCGTTCGTGTTCTAGCGCTACGATAAGACCCATGAGGCTCATCGTTGTTGTCACCGCCGTGCTCGCGGCACAGGCAGGGCAGGTCCGCGCGGACGTGTTCGATGTCTGCAAGGGCGAGTCGAAGCGCATCGTCGCCGGCACCGGAAAGCTGTCGATCGCGCTCGTGCTCCCCGACGATTTTCCCGGGCGCACGACGCGCGAGGTGTTGTTCCCGATCGGAGTACGGCTCGCCACCGCCGAGAAGGCGAAGGTGATCCTGGTCTCTGATGTCGATCGCGCGGTGAAGCTCGTCGGCGCGAAACGCTGGGACGAGAAGAGCGACATGTGCGGGACCGCGCCCACGCTCAACGCGGTGCTCGGCCAGAAGCATCCGAACTTGTCGACGGCGCACGTCTCGATGGTCTGTCCAAAGACGGCGCCAACCGCGTGCGAGCTGATCGTCGATCTCGAGCGGCATGGGGCGGCGAGCGCCGAGCGATGGATTCGCTACACGGCGCCGGTCACCGACGCCAAGTCCACCAAGGCGATCGCCGCCGCGGGAGCAAAGCTCGCGGCGAAGGGCGTGCCGCCCGATGCGCCGGCGAGCGGGCTGATGATCGACAAGCTGACGATCGGCAAGATCCGCGTGCGCAGTGATGTCGACGGCGCGCTCGAGGCGGATCGGATCATGGAAGCGACGCCGGCGATCGCCGCGTGCTCGATCCCGAATCGCAAGTCGCACGATGTTCGCGGCTACTGGGCGGAGTGGATGCTGTCGGCAAAGGGCACCGTCTACCAGGCGCTGGTCAAGCCGTTCGCGGGTCGCGATCCGAAGGACGACGCGGCCGCCGAGTGCATCAAGAAGGCGCTCGAGACGACGCAGTTGCCGTGCCCGCGTGATGCCAAGACGATCAAGGTAAAGACCGCGATCTGCCTTTGATGCAGGCGTTCGTGACCGGCGGCTCCGGGTTCGTCGGCAAGTTCTTGATCGTCGAGCTCGTCAAGCGCGGAGTCGAGGTCCGCGCACTGGCACGGAGCGACAAGGCCGACGCCGCCGTGCGTGCTGCCGGCGCAGAGCCTGTGCGCGGCGATCTCGACGACGTCGAGGCCGCGCGTGCCGCGATGGCCGGATGCGACGTCGTCTATCACGCCGCGGCATATACCTCCGAGCACGGCAAGCTCGCCGAGCACATGCGGCCCACCGTCGAGGGCACGCGCAACATGCTCGCCGCCGCGCGCGAGGCCAAGGTCAAACGGTTCGTGCACGTCAGCACCGAGGCCGTGCTCGCCGATGGCAAGCCGATCGTTCGCGCCGACGAGACCGTGCCGTATCCCGCCAAGCCGGCGGGGCCGTATCCGATCACGAAGGGGCTCGCGGAGCGCGCCGTCCTCGAGGCCAAGGGCGATCTCGAGGTCGTGATCATTCGCCCGCGCTTCATCTGGGGCGCGGGTGACACCAGTCTGACGCCGAAGCTGATCGAGTCCGTCAAGCGCGGCAAGTTTGCATGGATCGGCGGCGGCCGCTTCCTGACGTCGACGTGCCACATCGCGAATGTCGTCGAGGGCGCGCTGCTCGCCGCGGAGAAGGGCAAGTCCGGCGAGATCTATTTTCTCACCGACGGCGAGCCGGTCGAGTTTCGCGAGTTCCTCACCGCGCTGCTCGCCGCGAACGGCGTCGATGCAGGCACGCGCTCGGCACCGCGCTGGCTCGTCAAGACAGTCGCAGCGCTCACCAGCTGGATGACGGAGCCGCCGGTCACCAGGACCGCGATCGCGCTCGTCGGGAACGAGGTCACCGTGGTCGATGCCAAGGCGCGGCGCGAGCTCGGCTACACCGGCAAGATGACGCGCGAGGCGGGGCTGGCAGAGATCCGCGCCGCTCGATGATCGAGGCGTATTACCTCGGCTGCCCGGGCTCAACTCGACGTCGGCGAGCTGCCGCCGTGGCCAGGTGGCGAGCGCCAGCTAACGCTGTTGTGACGGTCGGTGGGCGCGGATGTATGCGGTCGGATCGAGATAGCCGGGTGGGGTCTCGTCGGCGTAGCCACCGCCGAGTGGTAGCGGGCGATCGCGCAGCTCGAAGTGGAGATGCGCCTTGTACCTGCCACCGGCGGTTCCGATCGTGCCGATTTGCTGGCCGCGTTTGATGATCGCGCCAGCAGATGTCTCGATGCGATCGAGATGCGCGTAGAGCGACTCGATGCCGCAGCCGTGAACGATCCGCACGATGTTTCCCCAGTCGTGACCGATGTCGACAGCTTCGACGACGATGCCACTGGACGCGGCAAACACCGGATCGCCGAGGTCGGTGTCGTTGCCACCGTTCCCGTTCCAGTCGTTGCCGAGGTGGTCGTCGACGCGAAACGGCCGCGCATCGTAGTAGCCGACGGCGTCGGGCGGACCGACGGGGAAGTCGAAGCCATCGCACGCGGGCAGATCGCGAGGCCACACTGGCGCGTCATCGCTCCAGAGATACGGATAGGCCAGCGCGCCAATGACGATCGCCCCGACGACGACGCCCGCGAACCCCAGCCACTTCACGTCACTTCCACTTGGCCTTGCAGTCGTCGTAGCGCTTCGCGATGTCGCTCGAGCCGGCCAGGATCGCCTGCGCGGCGGCGGACTTTGGCGGGTGCTTGCGGTCGAGGTCGGCGCGCCACTTGAACTGCGCGTCGCCGACCTTGGTCGAACATGCGGCATCGGTGCACGCGCACAGCTCGGTCGCGAAGTCGCGGTAACGCGCGATCGCAGCCTTGACCGTGATCTCTTCGGGTGACGGGGCGGGACCATCGCAACCCTTCGCGAGCGGATTGTTCATGCACTCCGCGCTGATCTTCACGCCCTTCACGCGCTCTGCCTTCGCGGCGGCGGCCTTCGCGGCAGCGACGCGCTCGGTCATCGAGGACTTCTCCTGCTGGAGCGCCTGAAGCTTCGCCTGGGCGGCTTCTCGATCTCGCTCGTTCTGGCTGTTCGCGATCGCATTGCGCGCGGCGTCATCGCGATCCGCCGTGATCTGCGTGTCGGCGGCCTGCCGATCGGCGTGCCGGCCGGCCGACGACGTCGCGTGCTCGACCGCGCGTGCAGCGTCTTGCTTCGGCAGCGTCCACGCCACCGAGGCATCGACGCGTGACTTGATGCCGGCCTCGAGCGACCACCGCGCGTTGTTGTGCAGCAGCTCGATCACGACCGATGAATCCGGCGCGGTCTCGATGACCTCGTCGGCGCGAACAACATTACCGACGGCGAGCATGCGGGTCGCGGCCTCTCGCGTCGCCGTCACCTTGCCCGTCAGCTCGATGACCTTGCCGGCATCGCCAGCTGGCGCCGGTTTCGGATCGCTTCCGCAGGCGACCACGATCAAGATGATCAGGGCGCGCATCATCCCTTGTAGTTCTTGATCCGGACGATCGCGACCACCAGGTCGATCGCGAGGATCGGCAGTGCGTAGAACAGGAAGACGTCCTTGAAGCCTTCTTGCCAGGCGTCGAACGTCGACGTGTCCTGCGTCGCGGAATGGATGCCCGCGCCGGCGGTCGCCAACAGCAAATCGCCGGTACCGCCGATCATCACCACGGCGAATGGCGAGTCGTGCTGACCGGGATGCTTGACCATCTTGTTGAACGTCAAGTTCATGCAGCCCGTGGCGAGTGTCGCCACGAGGGCTAGGCGGAGCATCGGGTCATTGTGACACGAGGCCAGAAAAGGATCAGCGAGGTGGGTGTGGCCCGGGGCCCATTCCGAACCACACCCTCGATCGAGTCACCACATCTCGATCGTTCTCGCCGAAGACGTTTGGTCGCCTAGTAGACGACAGTCGCGCCCGGCGTGGACACGACCGACTGCTGCCGGCGGTTGTTGAGCGCCAACATCATCACGGGGAGCAACAGTGAGTTGCTGCCTGCGTTGTTGGCGTTGTTGCACTTGAGGTCGTTGAGCGAGCTCGTGATGCCGGCCAGCGAGGTCGAGACCGTCGAGCTGAGCGCCCCGCCGGTCACGGTTGCGAGAGTATCGATATCGATGTCTTGCATACTGTGTCCTTCCTGATGAGGACAGAGTGCAGCGGCCGTGCCGGTCGATCGCGCCTGAAGGTTCGCGTAGTTCGCCGCTTCGCCGCGTAACCCGAGCGCGGCACTCCGAGTCCGCGCGGTGACGACCAGACGAGTCGCCCACGGCCGGGGTGCCTACTCCTTGCTGGACCACTCGACGAACACGCCGACGCCACCGCCGAGCCGGTCGCCGGCACGGACGCCGACGCCCACCGCGGCGCGGTCGTTGTTGATCAGCATGCGGTCGTACTGGAGCTCGGCGTTGCTGCGGCCCGGGGTGTTCGGGCGGACGACGGCTTTGACGCGCGACTTCTGATCGCGGGAGTACTTCTCGGCTTCCAGGTTCGCGATCTGGCCGTACGAGCTCGCGTAGGGGTCGGCCCACGCGTTGATCCGATCGAGGAACAGCAGGTGCGGCAGGTTCGACGCCATGAACGTCAGCATGAACAGCTGGTCGCCGCGCGGCGCCTGGACGAGCGACGAGGTCGGCAGACCAGGACGGGCGACGCTGGTCGGGCGGCCGGCGTTGTACATCGCCATCACTTCGAACATCGCCGCGTTCGCGGAGCCCGATAGTGAGGTCTTGGGTTTCGAGGGCGAGCCGTTGAACGTGACGCGCGCGCCGCCGGCGGAGCGCTTGAGGTCGCGCATCGCGACGTCGGGCAGCTTGCGCTCGAACGTCAGCGCCAGGAAGCCCTGCGGATGCTGCTCCGAGAACGTCAGCGAGCCTTCCGTCAGCGCGTGGTCGCGGCCGAACAGGTTCAGCTTGCCGCGGTCCATCGTCAGCTTGCCGCGGGTGACGATGCCGCTGTCGCGGATCGCGACGGTGATGTCGCCGCGCGCCATCACGTCCATCGGGGTCTGATCGAGGCGGATCGCCTTCGGGATGTGAATGCGGATGTCCATCGCGCGACGCTTCTTTGCGGCCGTCGGAACTGCCGCGACGGCGAGCCGGCCGAGCTTGGTGTTCTGATCGACGACGATGATGTCGCCGGAGACCGAGGCCTTCTCGACATAGTGACCGCGCTCGAGGCGATCGGGCGACCGCAGCGAGAGGGCGTGGACCGTCGCGTCGATGCCGATGACCGGAGACGCGAGATCGACGGCGACACCGATGTCGAACGTCGCGGTCGCGCGCGGGGCATCGGCCATGCCGAACTTGTCGCCGCCGAACACCAGCCAGTCGCGGGCGGTCAGCGAGAGCTCGACCTTCTTCGCCTTCAGCTTGTCGAGCGTGACGAGACCCGACACCGAGAGCTTGCGGTCGCGTTTCTCGAGATCGGTCTCGTGGAGCGACAGCGACTTGATCCGGAGGCCCGCGGGCTCGGCGACGACGGCGAGACCGATGTCGCGGTAGCGGCGGTTCGTCGACGGCAGCTTCAGCGAGCCGCCGGTGAGGTCGAGCGAACCGGTGATCGCGGCAAGGTCGACTTGCATGCCGGAATCCGTCTTCGCGAGGACGATGTTGCCGTCCATGTTCCAGTGCAGCGAGCCCGGCTCGTTCGCGCCGATCTTGCCGGCGAGCAACGCGGGGAGCAGCGGCAGCAGCGGCGTCTTCGCCGAGCGCGCGCGGGTCTTGATCGAGATCCGGTCGGCCTTCGAGCGATCGATGTCGGCGAAGATGACGAGCGCGTTGCCGTGGTTGATCGTCGCCGACAGGTTCAGCGGCGTGCCCGTCGCCGAGATCTTGGTCTCGCCGAACGTGCCGGCCGCGTTCTTGTAGCCGCGCCAGTGGATCGCGGCGTCGATCGCCGGGGTCTTCGCCGGGCCGCGCGCCGTGATCCGACCGCCGATGGTGCCGCCGAGGTCGGCGAGGCGAGCACGGATGGCGCCGAGGCTCGCGAGCGGGCGCTCGGGGATGTCGATCACGGTGTCGATCGAGAGACCGGCGCGGAGGCCGGCGCGGTCAAGTTGCTTGCCGTTCCACACGAACGGCATGGCGATCGAGCCGGAGATCGCCGCGAGCGGGCTCTGGTTCGCCAGGGCGATCGAGCCGGTGGTGCCGACGACGAGGCCGCCGGCGGTGGGGCGGAGCGTCGCGCGCAGAGCGATCTTCTGCTTGCCGGGCACGTTCTTCAGAACAGCTGCGTTCGCGGTGATCGCGATCGAGCCGGTGGGCTGCGCGGGCGAGCCAGCGATGTCGGCGTGGATCGCGATGTCACCGGCGGGCAGCGTCTTGCCGAGCAGGGCGGCGAGCTCCGAGAGCTGGCGGTTCGCGACGTCGGCGGTGACGCGCCACGTGCCGCGCGGCTGGAACCCCTGCGCGTCGAGCGGCAGCTTGGCGTCGAGCGCCGCGAGCAGCGAACGATTACCGGAGTGGCGAACCTCGACGTGCGCGGTGGCCGAGGTCAGGTCGGCCGCGCCCTTCGCGGTGATCGAGAGCGGTTTGTTGCGAAGGCCGACCGCGAAGCCGAAGTCGACGTGGCGATCGGTCGGCGTCTTGGTGAGCGCGATCGTGCCGTTCAGCGTGCCTGTGGCTTTGACCGGCCGACCTGCGAGGTGCGCGAGGCTCGCGAGGTCGAGCTTCGACAGCTCGACCTTCGTCGTCGCGACGCGGAGCTTCTTGTTGTCGAGCGTCGCGGTGCCCGCGAGGGCGACGAAGCCGCCGGCGATGCCGATCCTCGTCGGCGCCAGCTCGGCCACCAGCTCGCCATCGAGCTTGCCCGCCGCGGTCAGCTGCAGATCGACCCGGCCGATCGCGGGGACCTTCGCCGGGATCGCGATGCCGGCGGCCGCGAGGACCTTCATCGCCTTCGCCGGGCTACCGCTGATCGAGATCCGACCGGCGAGCGTCTTGTCGGCGGCGACGTCGGCCGACGCTGCGATCTCGAATTCGACGCCGCGAGCGTTCAACCGCTCGAGCTTGTACGCGCCGTGCTTCGCGCTCGCCTTCGCGGTCAGACCATCGAGTGCGATCTGTCCGACCTTGGTCGGGCCGACGACGATCTCGATCGCGGTGTCGAGGTCGAGCGGCGAGATGCCGGCCCCCTTGATGTCGATGCGGAGGTCGGTCTCGACGGCGAGCTTCGCCTTGCGGGTGACGTCGCCGCTGCGGCCCTTGCCGACGATCGCGAGGTCGTAGCTCGGGCCCTGCTTGCCAGGAGAAGACGAGATGTCTGCGTTGCCGTCGATCGTCAGGCTGGAGGAGCCGGTCTTGACGGCGCCGTGCACCACGAGCTTGTTCTCCGGGCCGGTGATCGAGAGGTCGAGCGCGACGTCGTCGATCAGGACTTCGCGGCCGAGCATCTCGGTGAGCTGCTTGCTGTCGATCTTCGCCTTGCCGAGTGTGATCGTCTGCTGACCGTGGGGCTTGCCATCGGCAAGCTTGACGTGCGCGCCGAGTGCCTCGATGCCGAGCGCGCCGACCGCGAGCTTCGCGATGTCGAGGTCGACCGCATCGATCCGGCGCTTGGCGACGATGCCACCGAGCGCAATGTCGACGGTGCGCTTCGAATCCAACTTGGTGATGTCGAGCTTGGCGACGATCGAATCGATCGCGACGTCGAGCTCCTTGTCGATCGGGCGGGCCTCGACCGTGCCGGCGATGCCGAGGTCGCGGATCGCGATCGTCGAGCCGTCTGGCTTCGTGATGGTCGCGGCGCCGGTCACCGAGAGCTTGTTGATCTTGAGCTGCTTCAGCGGCTTGCGATCGCTAGGCTTGAACAACCCGGTCAGGTTCGTCGTGCCGTCGGCATTCTTGATCACGTTCGCGGAAACGCCTGCAATCGCGAGCTCGTCGATGACGAGCGCGCCACCGAGCAGCTCGCCACGATCGAGGTCGATCGCGATCGCGTCGATGGCGATCGCCGGACGATCCGTGGCATCGCGAATCTCGAGCTTGCCGATCTCGATGCTGCTGAACAAGAAACCGTAGTCGAGGTCGCCGACCGCGACCTTGCCATTTACGAGCGCGCCTAGCTTGGCCTCGATGCGGGCGCGCACGACCGACTTGCCCCACGGCGTGTGGAGGAAGATCACCGCGAGGACGATCAGCGCGACCAGACCGCCGGCGATCCGGCCGGTGATGCGAAGCGCGCGACGCCACCCCTTGGGCC
>JACCYD010001070.1 GCA_013696695.1 Deltaproteobacteria bacterium
CCGTTACCCCGACGCCCCATGGAGTCGGCGCGACGAGTCACCGGCCCCGCAAGCATCACACCTAGAAGCGGTCGCGGTGCCTGGATCAGCCTGGCTGTTCGGTTTGCGCTTCGATCAGCGAGCTCGCGAGGGCGAGCACCGCCTCGTCGACTCCGCGTGGCGGAGGCCATTGCGCGTAGCCGTGGTCGTCGAGAAATGCGTTGCAGCTGGCATCGAGCGCGTAGTGCGCCGGCACGCCGGCACGCTCGAGGTACCAGGCGATCGCGACGTGCAGGATGTAGCCGTCGACCACGCCATCGAGCTGCGCGATCAGGAGATGCGTTGCCGCGGCAATCGCTTCGGCGGAATCGAGTTGCGGCGGCGGCACGGCCGCAAACGCACGCTCGAGCTCGTCGAGCCAGTCCCTGAGCTCGACGATCGCGGCGACGACGCTCGCGGTGCCCGCGGCGATCCGCGCGGCTTCGGCGGCGGGCTCGAGCGCGAGCCACGGACGTTCGATCTGGATGGGTGGTGGGTTCGAGCCCGACCACGCGTAGGCGGAGAGCCAGGGCGCGATCGAGCTCAACGCATCGGCGATCTCTTGATGGAGTCGCTGCTCGTCGTGACGCATCGGGTGGCTGGCGAGGATCTGGGTGACGGCATGTTCGACGCGGCCGCGGTCGAGCTCGACGCGCTTGGGATCGACCTCGCGCCAGGTGAGCCCGGGCCAGTCGTCGCTCATTTCGGGCGCGTGACGACGAGGTGCCCGGACCCCGACGCGTCGACGTAGCCGAAGCGGAAGCCGAGCTTCTTGCGAGAGTTCGATCGCCAGAGATCGACGAACGTGCGATCGGCGCGCGTGCCGCGGCTGCCCTCGAGGAAGGCACCCGAGTAGGTGCCGTAGGTCTCTTGCACCATGTTCGCGGGCTGCGCGTAGAGGGGTGGGATGCCGGTCGAGTCCGACAGCATCCACGTCAGGTGATCGAGCATGTACTGCCGGATCTTCGAGAACGTCGGGCGGTGCAGCAGGTAGCTCGCGCCCTTGGTGAGCATCGTGACCTTGCCCTTTGCGGCGAGGTGCTTGAGGAGCTGCGGGCGCGCGGTGAGGTTGGTGTCGTCGAGGTTCCAGCCGAAGTGGCGGAACACGCGCTCGGTCGTCTCCCCCTGCTTCTTGTAGCGGATCTCGACGTGCGAGAACGCTTCCGAGAACGTCGGCGACGCCCAGTCTCCCTTGAGCGCCTTCATCCGCTTCTTGTCGGCATCCTCGACGTCGCCCTGCTCGAGGTACTGGATGCCGCCGCTGTCGTCGAGGCGGAAGTACTTCATGTCGGTGGGCTCGTAGCCCGCGGTGACGAGGCCCATCAGGTGCGAGGCGACCTGACCGGGGATGTCGTTGCGCTGCTGCGCGGACAGATTGACCGAGGTGTTCGAGCCGACGGAGAGCAGCCCACCGATCTCGACGCGCAGCGCGGCGAGCGAGTTGCCGAGCTGATCCGGCTTGAGCGTCTTGATGCGACGCGGATCGCCGGCGAGCTCGAGCGAGATCGTCGTGATCTCGGTGGCGTCGGGAAATGCGACGAGCGCCGAGAGCAAGTCGCCACCGCCGAACGGATAGACGACGGTCTTCGGGATGTCCTTCGGGATGTTGTCGTCGAACCAGCTCTTGTGCTTCTCGAAGTAGGCCGCGCGAAACTCGGCCATCCGCTTCAGCACGTTCTGGCAGTGGCGCTCGGCGACCTTCGCGAGCTTGTCGCGCGCGATCGCGTCGCCTCGTGATTCGGGGATGCGCTCGGCATCGGCCCCGCCACACGCGGCGATCCGATAGAGCAGCTGTGCTTCCTCGCGGAAGCTGACGCCCGCGGTGCTCGCGACCGGCGCGACGGGTGCCGCAGATCCGGATCCCGACGCGACCGCCGCATCCGGCGTCGGTGGTGGCATCGCGTGCGACTTGCCGAGCCCGCCGAGATCGAGATCGGAGTTGCTGCCGCCGGAGGTCGGCGCGGTGGCCGTGCCGCCGGAGCAGGCGGCGGCGGCGAGAAGCATCGAAGCCAAAAGCGAACGCATGGTCATGAGGAACGCCCTTGCCGCGCCGGGCATTTCACCGGCTGCACTCAGCTAGCGTCCGCCATCGCCCCGGCGTACATCTCCTCGATCATCGAGACGTACTTCTTCTCGACGACCTTGCGCTTGACCTTGAGGCTCGGCGTCAGCTCGCCCGACTCGACGGTGAGATCCTTCGGCAGGATCGCGATCTTCTTCACCGTCTCCCACTTGTTGAGCTTCTTGTTCACGTCGGCGAAGTACTTGGTGATCATCTCCTTGGTCTCGGGGAGCGCGACGACCTCGGCGTAGGACTTGCCGGGGTGCGCTTCCTTCGCCCACTTCATGGTCGCTTCTTCCTCGAGCGTGACCAGCGCGCTGACGAAGTTACGCTCGGCGCCGTGGATCACGATCTGGCTGATGAACGGACACGTCGCCTTCAACAGGCCCTCGATGTACGACGGCGCGATGTACTTGCCGCCGGACGTCTTGAACAGATCCTTCTTGCGATCCGTGATCCGCAAGAAGCCGTGCTCGTCGACTTCACCGATGTCACCGGTGCGCAGCCAACCGTCCTTGGTGAGCGCCTCGGCCGTGCCGTCGGCGAGGTTGTGATAGCCCTGCATGACGCCGGGCGACTTGATCAGGATCTCCTTGTCCTCGGGCGCCAGCTTGAGCTCGGTGCCCGGCATCGGCACGCCGACGGTGCCGAACGCGAACTTCGACGGCCGGTTGACAAACGATGCGGCGCTCGACTCGGTGAGGCCGTAGCCCTCGAGGATCAGGATCCCGCAGGCGTGGAAGAACTCCGCGATCTCGCGCGACAGCGGCGCGGAGCCGGAGATGAAGTACTGCACGCGGCCGCCGAACCGGGCCTTGATCTTCGAGAACACGAGCTTTTCGGCGATCTTGAGCTTGAACGCGAGCATGCCGCCGGGAGTCTTGCCCTGCTGACGGAGCTGGCTGCCCTTCTTGCCGTTGGCGATCGCCCACTCGAAGATCTTCTGCTTCATCCCGCCCTGCTTCGCACCCTCGATGATCTTGTTGTAGACCTTCTCGAAGATGCGCGGCACGGCTGCCATCACGGTGGGCCGAACGACCGCGAGGTTCTCGACGATCTTCGGGATGCGGCCATCGATGGCGCACACCGAGCCCGACGCGATGTGGCCGGCCATCAGGACCTTGCCGAACGAGTGCGCCATCGGCAGCCACAGGTACTGCACGTCATCGGCGGTCATCAGCTTGGTCGCATCCATCGCATCCGCGGCGTACGCCCAGCACTCGTGGAGTAGCCGCACGCCCTTTGGCTTGCCGGTGGTGCCCGAGGTGTAGATCAACGTGGCGAGCTGGTCGCCCTTGATGCCCTTGACGATGTCGTCGACGGCCTTCGGATCCTTCGCGAGGTGCGCAGCGCCCGCGGCCTCGAGATCCGCCAGCGTCATCACCCATTCCTTCGACCCTGCGTCGGGCGTGCCGTCGATCAGGATCAGCTTCTGGAGCTTCGGAATCTCGGCCTTGTGGGTGACGAGCTTCTTGAGCTGGGTGGCGTCCTCGACGAACGCGAAGCGCGTCTCGGAATCGGCGAGGATGTACGCGCACTCTTCGGGCGCGCTCGACGGATACACCGTGGTGGTGGCGCCGCCGGCCGACAGGATGCCGAGGTCGCAGATCAACCAGTCGAGCCGCGTGTTGCACAGGATGCCGACGCGCTCCTCGCGCTCGAGCCCGAGCGAGAGCAGCCCCGCCGCGATCGCCTTGACGCGCTCGCCGGCCTGCCGCCAGGTCATCGACCGCCAGTCGTCGCCGACCGGATACCGATACGCCTCGCGATCCGGCGTGTCTTGCACGCGTGTCGCCAGCAGCTGGGCGATCGAGGTGGTGTTGCGGACCAGTTTCTCGGGGGCTGTCGATTCCACGGGCGGACTATCCCGCCACCGCCGGGTAGGCGCAACGCCCGGTGGGCGCCACTGACAATCAGCGTGCATCCATGACGGGTCCGTGGCGCGCCCGTGGCGCCCGGCGGTAACGTGGTGGCGTGACCGACGTGGCCGACGCCCGCGACTGGCTCGATGCGCTTGCCGACGCCTGGCGTGGCGAGCGCATGGCCGTGCGAGCGAAGCTGGCGCTCGAGCGGTCGGGGCGCGTGCTGTCGGAACGCGTCGCGCTCGGCATCGCCCTCGCGCGGTTGCGGATCATCGACGAGCAGTCCGCGCCGGGTGATCGCGTGCGTCTGCACGTCGCCGTGCCCGATTCGATCGACCTCGACAACCTGCGGATCGTGCCCGGCGATCCGGTGCGGCTGTGGGCGGAACATCCCGAGGAGTCGACCAGCGTGCGCGGCGTGTTCGAGCGCCGTGAAGAGCAGACCGTGTGGCTGATGCTCGATCGCCCGGTCGAGGAGCTCGAACGCGAATACGCGCTGGACCCAGAAGCGCCCGAGGTCACGTTCGATCGTGGCGACAACGCGATCGCGCGTGCGAGGGCGGCGCTCGCGAACTCGGATCTGGCGCGCGTGCGCGACGTCGCCGCGCAGGTCAAGCCACCCTATCCGCTCGCGCGCGTGACGTGGACGCCCCTCGATGCCGCGCTCGATCCCAAGCAATGCGAGGCCGTCGACCTCGCGTTGCGATCCGGAGACATCGCGCTGATCCACGGCCCGCCTGGCACCGGCAAGACCCGCACGCTGGTCGAGGTCGTGCGGCAACGCATCGCGCGCGGCGAGCGCGTGTTGTGCGCGGCACCGTCGAACACCGCCGTCGACAACCTCGGCGCGCGGCTCGCGAAGGCCGGGCTGCGCACGGTTCGGCTCGGCCACCCAGCACGGGTCCGGCCGGAGCTGGAGGCGCTGACGATCGACGCGCAGGTCGAGGCGGATGGCGCATCGAAGCTCGCACGTGAGTGGCGCGATCGCGCTCGCCAGTTGCGCAAGAGCGCGGCCGGTAAGCGGGGACCAGACGCCAAGGAGCTGTGGGTCGAAGCGCGCGCGCTGGATCGCGACGCCTCACGCGAGCTCCATAACGCGGAGCGCGCGATCATGTCGCGCGCCGAGGTCGTGCTCGCGACCTGCGTCGGCTGCGATCATCCGCTGCTCGGCGACCAGCAGTTCGATTGCGTCGTCGTCGATGAAGCCACCCAGGCGT
>JACCYD010001073.1 GCA_013696695.1 Deltaproteobacteria bacterium
CGATCCTCGAGCTCGGCGATCGTGCTGTCCCAGCGCTGCTCGACGGTGAGCCCATCGGCGTCGAGCAACTCGACCCGCTCGCCGTCGTCCGGATCCTCCTCGGAGACGTCCTCGAACCCGAGCTCCACGTCACTGTCGCGCAGCTCGGGCAACGCCGGGCGGCGCGCCGCATCGAGCACCTGGGCGAGCACGCGAGTCGTCCGCGGCGTCGGGTCGACGATGCGCGCCTCGGCCGGCTGCACACCGAACCAGGTGCGATGCACGACGACCACCACCGTCACCACTGCCACGACGAGCGCGAACGTTCGAAATTCCCGCATGATCTCGGTCTACGCGGTCGACTGCGTCAGCGACAGCGCACGCTGACAACACGCCATGGCGTGCGCGGTTCGCACCTCGTGTCGCGGGTCGCACCCTCTCGTCAGGTCTTCGGCACGAGCTTGTAGATCTGGCCGGTCAGCTTGACGATGTAGAGCTCGCCGTCGTGATCGACGCCGAACGACGAGATCTGCGAGAGCAGCCCCTGGCGATCGAGCGCCGCTTTCCAGTCCCAGTGATCGCGCACCCAGCCCACTGCGGTTGGCGAGCTCGGATCGTGCGTCCACGTGAAGCTACGCAGCAGGCCGGTGCAGAAGTCGCCATAGAAGTAGCGGCCGTCGAGCTGCGGCAGTGCCTTGCCGCGATAGACCATGCCACCCGTGATCGAGCAGCCGGCATCGTGCGAGTACTCGGCCGCCGGCGGCGTGAACGGGGCCTTATCGCAGGTCTTCGCCTTGTAGCAGTGACTGCCCTCGACGACGTTCCATCCGAAGTTTCGCTTGTCCCCGATCGGCGCGACCCAGATGTACTCCCACAGATTCTGGCCGACGTCGCCGATGTACAGCCCGCCGGTCTTGTCGTCGAACGTGAACCGCCATGGATTGCGCACGCCGAGGTGCACGATCTCCGGCTTCGGCGCCGCGCTATCGACATCGAAGCGCAGGATCTTCGCGAGCAGCATGGTCGGGTTCTGACCCGCACGCTTCGGATCGCCGGCCGAGCCGCCATCGCCCATGCCGACGTAGAGCTTGCCGTCAGGCCCGAACAACACGTGACCGCCGTTGTGATTCGAATACGGCTGGTCGATCTCGATGATCTCTCGACGCGTCGACAGATCGACGACGTCGGGATCCGCCGACACGCGAAACTCGACGACGTGCGTGTCGCCGTCGTCGGCGGTGTAGTTGACGTAGAGCTTGCCGTTGTCGGTGAACTTCGGGTGGAACGCGAGGCCGAGCAGGCCCTGCTCCTCGCCGGTCGCGAGGTCCTGGTTCAACGTGACGAACGGTTTCGCCAGCAGCTTGCCGTTCTCGAGGATCCGGATCCGCCCGGCGTGTTGCTCGACGATGAACAGCCGTCTGCGCGCATCCCCTGGTGCGGCGACGAGCGCCACCGGGCGCGCGAGCCCGCGCGCCACCTCGCGAAGCTCGATCTTCGACACGATGTCGGCCGGCACACGCTCGAGCTTGTCGGTGCCCGGCGGCGCACCGACCGGGACGATCGGCGCCACAGGCGGATTGGCGGGCACCCCCGAACCAGCGTCGGGTGGCGTAGCCGGGCCCGCTTGAATCGGTGGCTCCGGTTGGACGTGCGTCGTGGCGCGATCCGGCTCGCGCCGACACGCCAGGGCCACGATCAGAAACGTCAGGCGCACGCGCATTGATAGCCCAATGACATTTGCGCAAGACGTGCCACGGACAACTCCGTTAGCCAATTCATCGCGGGCTGCCGGCTACTCGACTTGCCGCGATGTCTGTTTATCGGTCCCTGATGACATGTGACATGCCCAACTCGTCGATTCGACGCGGGTTCACTACCAGGGTCAGCAGACCCGCCATGGCATACCCCATGCTCGAAGACTTCGTAGCCATGCAGGTCACCTCCCTGTCTATCCACCCGGGTTACGCGTCCGCGAAGAACAAGTCTGACCTCAAGCACTACTTCGAGTACTCGCAGCAGGGCGTCGCCGTCGAGGAAGACGGTCTCAAGGAGATCTCCTTCGGCGAGTACCTGGTCGATCAGGAGGTGCTCGATCGCTACCAGCTATTCCGCGCGCTGCAGATGCAGGATCGACTTCCAGGCGTTCGCCTCGGCGAGGCCGCGGCTGCACTCGGCTACGCGCCGATCGGCGTCATCGAGCGCCTGTTCCAGCGGTTCCAGGGTCTCGAGACGGTCGCGGTCGACTGACTTCGTTGCCGAGAAGGGGCGGCGAGGCGTCGATAACTATTTCATCGCGGCGATCACCGCATCGGTGAACTGCTGCGTATTCGCTTTGCCACCGAGATCGCCGGTGCGTGTGGTCGCATTGCCGAGCGCGGCGTGAATGCCATCGCGCAACCGATTCGCGGCGTCGCGCTGATTTACATGATCGAGCAGCATCGCCGCCGACAGCATCAGCGCGGACGGGTTCGCGATGCCCTTCCCCGCGATGTCCGGGGCCGTGCCGTGCACCGCCTCGAACATCGCGACGCCACCGTCACCGATGTTCGCCGCCGGCGCGACGCCGAGCCCGCCGATCAGGCCGGCGCAGAGGTCCGACAGGATGTCGCCGAACAGGTTCATCGTCACGATGACGTCGAACCGCTCGGGCGCCACGACCAGCTTCATCGCGGTGGCATCGACGATCATGTCGTCGAACGTGATGTCGGGATAGCGCTTCGAGATCTCGCGCCCGCAGTCGAGGAACAGGCCGTTCGACATCTTGAGGATGTTCGCCTTGTGGACCAGCGTGACCCGCTTACGGCCGTGGCGCCTCGCGTATTCGAACGCGTAGATGATCACGCGCTCGCTGCCGAACTTGGTGATGATCGCGATCGACTCCGCGGCGGTGCGGCGCGGATCGACGTAGTGTTCGACACCAGCGTAGAGGTCCTCGGTGTTCTCGCGCACCATCACGATGTCGACGTTCTCGTAGCGGGCCGGCACGCCGGGGATGGTCTTCGCTGGGCGCACGTTCGCGTAGAGATCGAAGTGCTGGCGCAACGTCACGTTGACCGAGCGAAAGCCGGTGCCGCTCGGGGTGCCGAGCGGCCCCTTGAGCGCGAGCTGATTCTTCTTGATCGACTCGAGCGTGGCCGGCGGCAACGGATCGTTGTGCTTCTCGGCTGCGCCCTGCCCGGCATCGGCGCGCTCCCACGTGATCTTCCCGCCTGCAGCTTCGATCGCGCGCAGGGTTGCCGCCGAGATCTCGGGGCCGATACCGTCTCCTTCGATCAACGTCGCAGTCGTCATGGTCACTCCTTGGATTGCTCTTGCGGCTGCGGATCGATCTCGATCTGATCGCCAACCACCCGAACCGCATACGTCTTGAGACGATGATCATCTGATTCCGGCGCACGCCCGGTGAGCGTCGAGAAGCGCCAGCCGTGATGGGGGCAGACCACGCAGCCACGCGACACGATCCCGTCGGCGAGATCGCCGCCGCGATGCACGCAGTGCCGCTGGGTCGCGAAGTAGCGGTCGCCATCGAGTCCGAGCACCAGCTCGAGCTCCTCGAGCTTGATCGCGATCACGTCGCCGGATCGGACATCCCCGACCTTGGCCACGGCGCGCCACGTGCTCATCGCGCCGACTGTACGGGACCCGATAGCGAGCTGTTGCACGTTCACGCAAGAAATTGCGTGGTCGTCGAAGTCCGGTGTCGTTAAATGACAATGACTTACCTGTGGCGCGGCGCTTGTAAGAAGTCCTCGGCACATGCGCACAGCCATCTTCACTGCGATCGTCTGTTCCCTTGCCGCGGGAGCTTGCACGCGTGGTGTCGTGCTCTACGAGACGACCCCGGTCATCGTCACCGCGGCTCCTCCAGCACCAGTCCCTGCTCCACCGCCCGCTCCTCCAAAAGAGCAGATCGTGGTGCGCGACGCGATCCACTTCGATACCAACCTCGACACCATCAAGAACGAATCGCTCGCGGTCCTCGATGATGTCGCGACCCAGATCCAGAGCCATCCCGAGCTCGTCAAGATCCGCGTCGAAGGTCACACCGATAACGTCGGCAAGAGCAGCGACAACCTCTCGCTCTCGCGCCGCCGTGCGACCTCGGTTCGCACCTATTTGATCACGCGCGGCATCGATGCGAATCGCTTGCTCGCGGAAGGCTACGGCGACTCGAACCCGATCGCCAGCAACACGGACGAGCCTGGTCGCGCGAAGAACCGGCGCGTCGCGTTCACGATCCTCGACCGCGCAGACACTGAATCACAGCAATCACAGCAAGTGTCCAGCAACGAAGGTGGCCGCTAAATGAGTTTATCTACAATGAGTTTATCTACAACGATGACCAAGTCCGTGCTCGTTGCCATCGCCCTGTCGACCACCGCGTGTGCCGTCGGCATCGATAACTCGCAGAACCGGCTGCGCACCGCGATCGATTCGCAGCGCTCTAGCCTTCACCGCTGTTACTCGCAGGCGCTCCTCAACGATGCCGACATGGAAGGCGTGATGCGCCTCCTCGTTCGCGTCCCGCACCACGCAGAGCGGATCGACTCGGTCGAGCCGAGCGGCGAATCGCAGCTGACGAACACGAACCTCCACGGTCCGCTCCACCGTTGCGTGCAGCGTGCGCTGGTCGGCTTGCAGATCGGCGCCGCGCCGATCCACGACGACCTCTACGTCGAGTACGCGTTCCAGTTCGCGCCCGAAGGCAGCGATATCGCTCCGGTGGCCACCGGCCCGCAGCGCCCCAGCGCCGGGGTGTCGGGAAACGTTCGAGTCGACGTCGACACGCGCGG
Organism: Deltaproteobacteria bacterium; assembly: GCA_013696695.1. GTDB lineage: Bacteria > Myxococcota_A > Polyangia > Haliangiales > Haliangiaceae > JABFXX01. The sequence goes on from JACCYD010001073.1 coordinate 4,773, forward strand.
CGTCCTCAAGGGTAAGGCCCGCGGCAATGTCGACCTCAACGTCGGCATCGACGCCCAGTAACAGGAAGGCACGACCGGCTTTCCCCACGCCTTCGCGGCCGTGGCGCACCTTCCGAGAGCTCCGGCGCCTGTTCCAGCACGTGCTCAGCATCGACGAGCCCCGTCTGCCGATCTGCCCGTGCGCGTATCCCGTCACTTGAGGCGGAGTGTGCCGATGTCGAACGTGGCGTCGGGGAGCATGTGGTCGCAACAGTCGTCGTGCACGGTGAAGCGCCACTCGCCGCGCTTGACCCAGAACTTGAGCGGCGCGAGCGGCACGTCCTCGATCGTGAAGCGACCGCCCGCGACCGTCATCGTCCTGCGGGTGTTGTCGACGCCTTCGCACGGCTCCGTGTTGAAGTCCGGTTTGCTGCTCGTGCAGACGATCACCGCGACACCCGCGGCCGAGCCTTCGACCTTGCCCGTCACCTTGCCGCGCGCACGCTCGCCGCCCACGTTGACCGGTGGTCCGCCGTCGACGATCCGCAGGTCGGACACGTCGAACGCGGTGCCGCCCGGCGTCTCGTCACTGCGGAAGAACCGCAGCAGCTTGCCGTCGAAGTCCTTCACGCGAATGCCGTCGCCGGTCACCAACCAGAGCCGACCCGAGCCATCGATCTGGATGATCCGGAGATCGGTTTGCTCGAGCTCCCGCGTCCCGCGTGAATCGCCGAGCCTCAGCTCGTAATTCTTCCTGACGACCGCGAAGCGATCCGCAGGACCGGGCAACACGGCGGTCAGCTCGGTGTCGAAGCCGGTGCCGATCGGTGCCCAGCGGTCGCCGGTGCGCCGGTGGAGACCGATCGATGTCACGAGATAGAGGTCGCCCTGCGGGTGTGCGGCGAGCTGAAGGATGTCAGCCACCTGACCGGTGACGTTCGGGACATCGACCGGACGCCAGCTGTCACCGGCGCGCACGTACGTGCGGTCGAGCGTGTGGAGCCAGACCGAGCCATCGCTCGCGATCGCAAGCCCGCGTAGCGGATCTTCGGGCTTGAAGTCGTCGATCAGAAAGGTCTCTGCGGGGGCGCGCACGACCTTGCCGTCGGCAAGCGCCCAGATGGTGCCGTCGGTGGCGACCGACACCGAGGTTGGCAAGCTCAGGCTCGGAACCTCGACGAGCTTGTCGTCCTTGAGGCGGTACACCGAGTCGCCAACGATCACCACGTGAGGACCGAGCGCAGGCGCGAAGCGTGGCCTTCCGGTGAGGTCGAGCGCGAGCCGCGTCCAGCCTTCCGCGTCGTAGCGGACGAGGAGCTTCCCCATCGTGAAGTACGCCGGCCCGGGCTTGGTGGCGGGAAGTGGCCGCGCGGGTGCCACGGCCACGGGTGGAACCGCCACCGGAAGATCGACAGGCTTCGATTCTTCCTTCGACTTCTTCTTGCACCCAGCGCACAGCGCGAGCGCAATCGCGATCATTGTGAGCCGCACGTCGTTAGCTTACTC
>JACCYD010001105.1 GCA_013696695.1 Deltaproteobacteria bacterium
CACATCATCGCCGTCAGGTCTGACGTCCGCGATCCGGACGTCTAGCGCAGGCGCCGCGGCAACAGCAGCGCGAGCACGAACACGGCGAGGCTGAACGAGCTGCCTCCGTCGTCGCCTGCACCGCAGCACCCCGCATCGGGTGGTCCACCCGGTCCTCCGCCGTCGAGGGCGACGACCCGGATCGCATCGAACACCAGCGCTTGATCCGCGATACCGGTGTTGTCGCCGAGCTCGACGTATTCGCTGCCGTCGGCCACGAGCTCGAACTGGCCAAGCGACACGAAACCATCGGCAGTGGTCTGATCGATCTCGATCTCGGTCTCGAGATCGCGCTGCACGATGCGGTACGTCGCGCTGGTCGCGGTGGCCGCGCCCGCCGGCACGTGCACCTCGATCGAATACGCGGTGGCGCGGCCCGGCTTCAGGAGCCAGCGCGCGTAGCTCGAGGGCGCGCCACCCGCCGTCGTCATCGTGAATTCGTGATCGTCGCCGAACCCACCGGCCTCGCGACGCCAGAATCGCGGCTCGCCTGCGGCGACGTAGCACTCGGTGCGTTGATCGATGATGCCGTCCTCGGGGAGCACGCAGCGATCGCGCGTGTTCCAGAACTCGCCGCCGAATTCCTCGAAGATCGCGATCGCATTGTCGCGATAGCCGTCGGCGCGCGATTCGCACAACGCGCTGCCCGAGCAGCAACCGTTGTAGCGACACGCGATCAGGTGCGACCACTCCTCCATCACCGGATCGCCGGCGACCATCGGCACGGTGTCCATCCACTCGACGGCGGCCATCCAGTCGCCGATGCCCGCGATATCGAGCTTCGCCTTGTCGACGACGAACGACACGGCCTGCGCGGTGTTGCCCTCGACGCTCAGCACTTCCTCGCCGTACAGCGCGACCGTCTGCGCGTACGTCCCGGCATCGAACTGGAACATGCCGAGACCGCCCTGCTCGTCGGAGCACGGCCCGTCGGCGGAGCCCGCGATGATCGGACCGCCGCCGCACGACGGAGATGCAGGGCCCTCGCACGCGAACTGGGCCTCCTCCCAGCAATGCGCGAGGTTGGTCTCGCTGGTCGCGATGCCGCCGAGTAGCGCCGCGTTGTGGAGGCCCATCTCGGCGGCGGAGTCGCGAATCAGGCCGGCGCGGTCCCGCTTGACGGCATCGCTCACGGCCGGCGCACGAAGTCTCTGCGCGTCGCTGTCGAGCGGTGGGTCGACGCACGCCGCGAGGCAAAGGACGATCGCGATGCGGCTCACGCCTCTCACTGTATCAGCGCAAGCGATGACTAGCGGCGCTTCGGCGTCTCGGGGAGCTCGCCGAGCTTCGCCTTGACGAGCTTTCGCTGCTGCGACTTCGGATAGACGACGAGCTCCACGGTGGTGCCCGGCTTGATCATCGCGATCGTGTTGCGAAGCACGTCGCTGCTCCTGATGTCGGTGCCGTTGATCGCCGTGATCACGTCGCCCTCGACGAGGCCGGCCTTTTGCGCGGGGCTGCCGTCCTGGATGCTGGCGACCGCCGCACCGCGCGTCGCACCGAGCTTGTGCTCGGTCGCGAGTGCGGCGGTGACGGTGATGATGTTGACGCCGAGGTAGCCGCGCACGACCTTGCCGTCGCGCACCAGCATCTCCATGATCGGCTTCGCCATGCTCGTCGGGATCGCGAAGCCGATGCCGGCGTAGCCACCGCTCTTCGACGCGATCGCGGTGTTGATACCGACCAGCTCGCCGCGCAGGTTGACCAGCGCGCCGCCCGAGTTGCCGGGATTGATCGCGGCATCGGTCTGGATGAAGTCCTCGTACTCCTCGATGCCCATGTTGCCGCGACCCTTCGCGGACACGATGCCCATCGTCACGCTCTTGCCGACGCCGAACGGATCGCCGATCGCGAGCACGACCTCGCCGAGGCGCAACACGTCGGAGTTGCCGAACGGCAGCGGCTTGAGCGCCGGCACCTTGCCCTTGAGCTGGATCACGGCGAGATCGGCTTTGGGGTCGATGCCGACGATCTTGGCGGCCATCTCGGTGTTGTCGTGCAGCGTGACGATGATCTCGTCGGCGCCGTTGACGACGTGCGCGTTGGTCAGGATGCGGCCCTGGGCGGTGACGATCACACCGGAGCCCTTGCTGCCCTGGCGGCGCGGCTTGGTGCCGTAGCCGGGCGAATCGGGATCCGTGTACCAGGGGTCGGTCTGGGCCGGGCCTCCGCGCACCGCTTGTGCGACGGAGATGTTGACCACGCTATCGACGACGCGCTCCGCGACATCGGGAATCGACGCATCGGTCAACGTCGTCGGCGTGGGCGCCGCGTCGGCGATCGACGCTGCGGGCCCTCCCGCGAGTCCAACCGCCATGGCTGCTGCGACCAGATGACGAAACAAGCTCATTGCCGTGCCTCCAACTTCGGTACGTTCGACCGCCCGAACAACTGATCGTATTCCATGCCAGCCGATCGGCTAGCACGGGATCGCAGCCCGATCAGGATTTGCCGGAGGCTTGGTGCCGCTCAGTGCCCGTGCGGGTCGGTTTTGGGCGCAGGCAGCCCCAACGGGCTCGGCGCGGCCGATCCGGCGTGCGGCTTGATCGGTACGTTACCGAACGGATTTGCACCGGGCTTCGGAGCCATCGTGGGAGCGGCCTTGTCGCCGAACACGATCGGGAGGTCTTCCTCGCTCTTCTTCGCGGGATCGCGACGAACCAGCGCCGGCACGCGGGTCCGTTCGGTCAGCACGTAGTACTCGATCTCGCCCTTCGGCGGGTTCGCCGGATCGAGGTCGACACCATCGGGAAGCACGGGGGCCTTCTCGACCCTGTAGAGCGCGAGCGTGCCGAGCTTGCCGTTCTGCGCGTCGCGATATTCGATCTTGAAGATCGGCGCGAGCGTATCGACCTTGACGTCCTTCGCGTACTCGGTCGGCCGCAGGTTGTTGACGTTGTCGATGAAGGTCGCCAGCGGCTGGTTCGCCTTGCCGGTCTCCGCATCGGTCCACGTCTTGACCTGCTTGTCGCTCGCGTCGGCCGTCTGCACGCGCTTCGCGAGCTTCTTGCGACCATTCCAGTCGACCTCGACCTGCTCGATCTTCGCGGCATCGAAGCCGCGCGGATCGGTGAGCTGCAGCGACGATTCGCCGGTCTCGAGGTTCGCGATCATCTCTTTCGAGAACACGTAAACGACGCCGCTCTGCGAATCGAGCATGTAGCGATCGGAGCCGCCCTGCGTCGGCGAGCCGCCGACCTGGAACGTGCGCGCGCTGCCGTCGGAGAACGTGACGGAGAGGACGCTGCGCGGCTTTTCGGCCGCCTTCTTCTGATCCTCGAGCTCTTTGATCTTCTTCGTCAGCTCGGGCTTCTTGTCGTCCTTCTTGGCCTTCTTCTTGTCCTTCGGATCCTTCGGATTGTCTTTCTCCTCGGCCTTCTCTTTGTCTTTCTCGTCGGCCTCGGCCGCCTTGATCGCGTCGAGCTCCTTCTTGACCTCGGTGAGCTTGGCGTCGACTTCTTCCTTGGTGGCGAGCTTGAAGAACACCAGCTGATCGGGCGTCGGCTTGCCGAGCTCGCCGACTGCACGCGCTTCCGTGAACGCCTTGATCAGCTTGTCGCCGTTGTCGCCGAGCGGGAACTCGCGACGGCGCGTGGTCTCGACCATCTCGACGGGGGGTGGGGGCGTTGCCGCACTGCCACTGCCGCTCCCTGCCGCGACCGCGCTGCTGCTACCGCTACCGGCGGCGCTGCCCTTCGCGCTGCCGCTGCCTGCAGCGACCGCACTGCCGCTACCGCTACCGGCCGCTGGCTTCGCGCTGCCACTGCCGGCGGCGACGGCACTGCCGCTACCGCTACCAGCCGCTGGCTTCGCGCTGCCACTGCCGGCGGCGACGGCACTGCCGCT
>JACCYD010000877.1 GCA_013696695.1 Deltaproteobacteria bacterium
GGGTAAAAAACCCGCGAGCAGCACGACGTCGAAGCGGCCGAACAGCCCTTGCGACAATCCCGATAGAAACAGCGGATACGAGATCGCCGACAGTCCCTGGATTGCGAACCACTTGTACTGCTTGCGCCGGCGATCGACGAGGTAGATGCCGAGGTACAGGACGCCGATCAGCGTCAGCCCGAACAGCGCGAGGACGGCACCGTAATCGTTGATCAACTTGATCGCGGTGAGCATGCTGTCGTGCTGTTGCGACGGAACGACGCGCGGGATGGTGTCGAGCCAGCCGCTCTGCTTCCAGCGATGGTCGACCGTGATCTCGAGGGCGAGCTGGGCACGGCCGCGCGTCGCCGACGGAAACTGCCAGCTCTTCGGGCCGCGCGCGCGGTAGCCGCGGACGAGCTCGGGCTCGGTATCGGTCGCGTCGAGCCCATCGACGCGCAGCCGGGTGACGGCAGCGAAGAACGGGATCACGAGTGACAGCGGACGATCGCGCAGCTCCGGTGGCACCGCGAAGTCAGCGCGCAGCGTGAACGTCATCGCGTGATCCGGAACGTCGAGGTGCTCCGGCAGGACGACGCGCTGGTTTGTGCCCTCGTACGCGAGGGTCCATTCGGAAATCGGGTGCTCGATCTCACCGGCACAGCCGACGCTGATCGCGATGGCGACCGTCACGACGGCCGTTCGAATCGCGCCCCGCACCCGGTCATCGTAGCCCGGCCGGCGGTGCGCGCGCGATCATCGCGTGCGTTGTCCTGTCCGACTGACATCCGGACGCGTTGTCCGACCGGCGGACGATCTGGCACGCAAGCGGTCGCAATTGCATGCGCGAAGCGTTGGCGCGGTTCGTGGAGCACGCCGGCAGATGTCGCGAACGATGCAGATCACTCCCCTATCCGCTGCGCTCGGCGAGGTCATCCTCGAGACGCGGTTCCTCGAACAGCGCTGGCCTAACGAAGCAGAGCGCGCCTCGCTGCAGCGCGCGCTGCTCGAGATTCACAAGGAGGTCAGTCGCACGCTCGTGCTGCTCGATGGCGTGCGGCCGATCGAGATCGACGAGCCAGCCGCCGTGCGTGCGCGTGAGGCCTTCCTCGCTGCGCTCGTCCTCGGCGTGCTGATCCAGCGGCTCGTCAAGCGCGCGAAGCGATCCGCGCGAGCCATCGCCACCACGCTCGCTGCCGAGCTCGCCGTCACGCGCTTGCTCGACGCACTCGATCCCTACGTGCAGCGCACGGACGCCGCGTTGCGTCGCGTGATGCTCGAAGGCGTGTCGTCGGAACACGCCGCCGCCCAGATCGCCCTTCCCGGTTGAAAGGAATCACCACGATGAAGCCCACCAGTGTTCCAAATCCAGCGCTCGACAGCGCCCATCGCAAGCTGGTCGACGCGTACGGCGTGTTCGGCCCGAGCAGCAACATCCCGGGCGAGCTGATGTGCGCCATCGGCAACGTGCACCTCGATCTGCTCGCGGTGCTCCGCCTGCTCGCTAAGCCGGTCGCGCTCGATCGCGACACTCGAATCGCGGTGCGCGTGGCGTACGAGAATCTGATGATCTTCGAGGAAACGCTCGTCGAGGTGATGGGCACCGAGCTGGTCATTTGCTCCGAGCAGTTCGAGGCGTGTTGCGCGGCGATCGATGGCATGCGCGAGGCGCTCGAGCCGTACGTCGATCTTCGCCTGCGCCGGCGAGCACACGACGACGGTTGGATCGATGCCGAGGACGTCGCGGCGTATCGCGACAGCGTGGAGGAGCTCGGCGTCGAGAGGTCGAGCTGAGGATGTGTCCGATCAGTGGCGGAACACGCCCCAGCTCGTCGAGCCGACGAACGGGCGTGAATAGGCAGCGGACAGCGAGATCGCAAGCACGGTGCGCGTGTCGCGCGGATCGATAATGCCGTCGTCCCACAAGCGTGCGGTGGCGAAGTACGGATCGGCTTCCTTGTCGATCTGCGCCTCGACCATCATCTTCGTGAGCGTAAGCTTCTGCTCGTCGACAGTCTCGTTTCGCTTCGCCGCGGCATCGCGCTGAATGATGTCGAGCACGCCGGCGAGCTGCTTGCCGCCCATGACCGCGATCCGGTGATTCGGCCACGTGAACAAGAAGCGCGGCGCGTACGCACGGCCGCACATCGCGTAGTTGCCGGCGCCGTACGACGCACCAGTCATGATCGTGATCGCGGGTACCGTCGAGTTCGAGACGGCGTTGATGAGCTTCGCGCCGTGCTTGATGATGCCTTCCTGCTCGTACTTTCGGCCGACCATGAAGCCGGTGATGTTCTGCAGGAACACGAGCGGGATGTTCGACTGATTGCACAGCTCGATGAACTGCGCGCCCTTCTGCGCGGACTCGGAGAACAGAATGCCGTTATTCGCGAGGATGCCGATCGGAAAGCCGTGCAGGTGGGCCCAGCCGCAGACCAGCGTGCTGCCGTAGAGCGGTTTGAACTCGGAGAACCGCGAGCCGTCGACGATGCGCGCGATCACCTCGCGCTGATCGAACGGCACCTTGACGTCGGGTGACACGATGCCGAGCAGATCCTCCGACGAGTACTTCGGCGGTTCGACCGTACGCGCTGCCAGCTGGCCAGGCATCGACGGCTTCTGCCAGTCGAGGTGCGCCACGATCTCGCGGCCGATCCGGATCGCGTCGCGTTCGTCGCGCGCGAGGTAATCCGAGACGCCCGAGATCCGCGAGTGCATCTCGGCCCCACCGAGCTCCTCGTGTTCGGTGACTTCCCCTGTCGCCATTTGAACGAGCGGCGGACCGGCGAGATAGACCTGCGCCTGCTTCTCGACCATCACGACGTAGTCGGACATGCCGGGGATATAGGCGCCGCCGGCGGTGGAGCTGCCGAACACCAGGCAGATGGTCGGAATCTTCTGCTCCGACCGCCGTGTCAGATCGCGAAACGCGCGCCCGCCCGGCACGAAGATCTTCGACTGATTCGGCAGGTCCGCACCCGCCGACTCGATCATCGAGATCGACGGCAGGCGATTGTGCTCGGCGATCTCGGAGAGCCGGCCCGATTTCCACGCGGTCATCTCGCTGATCGCGCCACCCTTGACGGTCGATTCGCTCGCCGTGATCAGGCACTCGACGCCGGAGACCTGCCCGATGCCCCCGATCATGCCGGCGCCCGGGACGTGTCCCGGCACATCCTTGCCGGCGAGCGCGCACAGCTCGAGGAAATACGAGTCGCGATCGAGCACGAGCTCGATGCGCTCGCGCGGCAGCAGCTTTCCCGCGGCCTTGTGCCGGCTGACGTACTTCTCCCCGCCACCGGCGGTGGCCTCGACCAGCGCGGCGCGCAGCTTGGCCACCGATGCCAGGTTGACCTCGGCGTTGCCGCGAAACTCCTCCGAGCGAGGATCGATGCGCGTCGCGATCACCGGGTACGGCTGTCGATCGTCGGCGGTCCGCTCGGTCGTCGGCATGCGCCTCTTTGTATCTCATCGCAACACCACGCCGGGATCCTGCGCGGGCGGTTCTGATAGGTTTCGCGACATGGCGAACGTGATCGAGGAAGCGAAGTCGGGCCGGGCGAGTTGCCGGACGTGCAAGAAGACCATCGCGAAGGGCGAGCTCCGCCTCGGCGTCGAACAGATGACGCAGTTCAGCGACACGCCCAGCATGCAGTGGCACCACCTGCTGTGCGCCGCGGGCAAGCTGCCCGGCGAGCTCAAGGGCGCGCTTGCCGGATACGAGGGCGACGTGCCGAACCGCGCCGACATCGACAAGGCGATGACCGACTCGATCAAGAGCGGCAAGGCGAAGCCAGGCGCGTTCCCGTACATCGACAAGGCGCCCACCGGTCGCGCGAAGTGCATGCAGTGCGACGAGACCATCGAGAAGGATTCGTGGCGCGTCGCGGTCGAGCGAGAGCTCGAGGTCAACGGGTTCATGCGCAAGAGCCCGGGCTACATGCACCCGAAGTGCGTGGCCCCGAACCTCGAGAATGTCGGCGGCACGATGGAGGACCTGGTCTCCCAGGTGAAGACCAACTCGCTGATCGACGAGGCCGACATGGATGCCGTCGTCGAGGAAATGACCGGCGAAGGCGGCGGCGACGGCGGCGAGTGAGCGTTAGCGAACTGCTTACGTAAGCACGCGCTTAAAACGAGATGATTTTTGCTGCGGCGCGCCGCCCGCGCGACCATGCAGCCATGCGCTGGCTCGTGGCTAGCCCACTCCTCGCGATCGGACTGCTCGCGGCTGCGACGAACCACGTCATGGCCGGCGGTCGCCATCGCATGGAGCGCGGCGAGACGCTCGAGCACGTCGCACGCGCACATGGCTGCGACGTCGAGCTCGTCAAGCGCATCAACAACCTCGACACCGTGCTGGTTCGTGCCGGCACGATCGTGACGATTCCCGATTGCACGGTGCGCACGCGCGCCCGGGTTCGCGACCTCCCAGCCGGTGATGACGATGAACGCGCGCGGCGCGCCCTCGAGGTGATCGACGGTCGGCCGCAAGAGCGACCACGGATCACCGCCGCACGCACGGTGCACGAGCGGGTCTCGCGTGTCGACGATGGTCGGTCGTCACAGAGTCTGGGGCAGCCGTGGAACGGCCGGCTCACCGGCGGCAAGGCGTTCCCCGACGGCGACGGCTACTGGCTGCGCCGCCCCGAGAAGGCGTTCGGTGCCGCGCATGTCGTCGAGCACGTTCGCCGCGCCATCGCCGAGGTTCGCAAGACGTACTCCGATGTTCACACGCTCGCGATCGGCGACCTGTCGGCAGAGCACGGTGGCCAGCTCGGCCGTCACGTCTCGCACCAGACCGGGCTCGACGTCGACATCGGCTTCTACTTCACGCACAAGCCCGAGGTCTACCCGCAGCAGTTCGTGTCCGCGAATGGCGATCTCGATCTCGAGGCGACGTGGGCGTTGATCGAGGCGTTCGCGAACACCGCGCGTGCCGATGGCGGCGTCCAGCTGATCTTCCTCGACCACGGCGTCCAGGCGCGGCTGTATCGGTGGGCGCGGAGCGACGGCATCAGCGCCGACAAGCTCTCCGCGATCCTGCAGTACCCGCGCAGCGCCGATGCGCAGGCCGGCATCGTGCGCCACTGGCCGAGCCACAGCGACCACATCCACGTGCGCTTCAAGCCGCGCTGACATCGCCCGCGAACCTGTTCGAACAGCCCTACCGCAGGCGAGCTTCGGGCAGCGTCGGCACGGTCCCGATCGCGTCGGCCACCCGGCGCATCGTGCCGGCGAGCACCACGAGGCTCGCGATCGCACACAGCGCGAGGATCAGCGACATGCCGATGACCGTCGACTTATCCTGCGACTCGGCCATCAAGAACGGCAGCACCATCGAGACGCCCGAGAGGATCGCGTAGATCACGGCGCGAGCGATCGCCATCTCGCGCAGCGACTGATCGTTTCGCGTGTCCGCGAACCGCGCGATCGCCGAGCACACCAGCACCACACCCACGATCCCGGCCACCGGGGCACCGAGGCTCCACATCGTGGCTTCGTCCTCGCGCGCGCTGAAGCCGGTCCCCGTGAGCAGGCGATACGCCGCGAGCGACTGGAACAACTGGATGCCCGCCGCCCACGCCGCGAAGCCGGCACCGAGCACGAGCCGGATCCGCGGCATGCCGGGCACCGAGGCCCGCTCGATCGACAGCATCGCCCACGAGAACACCAGCATGCATCCGATGGCGATCATCGGCCCACCGACGAGCACCGCCTTGAGTGCGCCCGGCGAGCGCACGATGCCGAGCCCGAGGATCGAGAGTCCGATCGCGGCGACGATGCGCAACAGGATCGAGGCCTCGGCACGACGGAACCACGCAGTGGCCGCGTTGGGATCCGGCAGCGGCTCGGTGGTGTCCTGCATGATCGCGTGAACGACGACGAGCAGCGCACCGGCTGACAGCGCCTCGCGGATCGGCCAGAACAGCTGATAGATCGTCTCGTGGTCGCGATACAGCGAGTGGATCCACGAGGCGAGATACGGCGCCCACACCACCAGCTCGGCCACCACCAGCACGACCGCGCAGACGGTGACCCACGGCGTGCGCGGCCGCCACCACGCGCGCGCCGCGATCGTGACGAGCACGGCGCCGGCAAACAGCATGAACGAGACCACTCGCCAGCCCCATTCGAGCAGCAGCCGAAATGTCTCGCCATCGTCCGACGAGGAGATCAGTCCAAACATCACCGGCCGCGCGAGCAACCACGCCATCCCGACGACGTTGAGCCACGCAGCGACGTGCATGACCGTGCGCGGCCATCGCGACAGTCGGCCCGCGATCCCGAACAGCGCGCTGGTCACCAGCAAGATTGCGGAGACCGCCGCGGCGCCATGGAACATCTGCCAGCGAAACAGCGCGCGAAAGGAGGGCTCGTCCGAGCCTGCCTTCGACATCGCGAACGAGGCCATCGCGAATGCCGCGGCACCGCAGACCGCCACGACCACACCGATCACCAACGACGCTGCGAGGGTTCGACGAGTCACCGCCCCGACGGTAACCGAACCGCAGCCGTTCGCCAGCGCTTTAGTAGCCCTCGGTCTTCGCGATCACTTCGTTCATGATCTCGCGCGTTCCGCCGCCGATCGGATACAGCCGCGCGTCGCGGAACAACCGCTCGACCAGCGTCTCGCGCATGTACCCGTAGCCGCCGTGGATCTGCACCGCCTGGTCGCAGACGAAGCTGCACATGTCGGTGGCGACGTTCTTCGCCATCGACGCCAGCCCCGCGAGCGTCGCAGGTGGCTCGCCCCGCACGACGCGCACCAACGTCTCGCCGGTGAGAGCGCGCGCGGCTGCGATGCGGGAAGCCATGTCCGCGAGCTTGTGCCGCGTGACCTGAAAGCCGGTGAGCGGCTTGCCGAACGCCTGACGCTCGCGCGCGTAGGCGATCGACTCGCGATACGCGAGCTCGGCGATCGCGACGCACTGCCCCGCGAGCATCAGTCGCTCGCCGGCAAAGTTCATCATGATCATCGGGAACGCGCCGTTCTCGGGACCGATCCGGTTCGCGACCGGGACGCGACAGCCATCGAAGTGGAGCTCGGCGGTGTCGCTCGCCCACCAGCCGGTCTTCTTCAGCTTCTTGCTGACCGTGAAGCCGGGCGTGCCCCGCTCGATCACGATCAATGAAATCCCGCCGTGGCTCGCACCCCCGGTGCGCACCGCACAGGTCACGAAATCGGCCCGCACGCCCGAGGTGATGAACGTCTTCGCGCCGGTGACGACGTAAAACTCGCCGTCGCGCTCGGCGCGCGTCGCGAGCGAGGCGACATCGCTGCCACCGCCGGGCTCGGTCACCGCCAGCGCGGAGATCTTGCCGTCGACCAGGCACGGCCGGACGAACCGCGCCTGTTGCTCGGGCGTCCCGAACCGCACGATCGGAGGCAACGCGATGCCGTGGCTACCGAGGCCCACCAGCGTGCCGACCGAGCGTCCCGCGATCGTCATCTCGTCGGAAGCGACCAGCACGTGGCCGAGGTCGCCACCCTGCCCGCCTACCGCTTCCGGGTACCCGATGCCGGTGACGCCCGCGTGCGCCGCCGTGCGGTACAGCTCGATGGGGAACTCTTCATTCTCCTCCCACTCCGCGCCGTACGGTGCGATGTGGGTCTGGGCGAATCCGCGCACGCTCGCGCGGATCGCGGCGTGTTCCTCGCGCTCGAAGAAATAGGGCGACATCAAGGCGCAGCATACTTCGCGCGCCTGTAGCCGACCGCCGCCGCCGTCACGGTGTTACGAACGAGTAATGCCGTCGTCGTCTTCCAGCGCCGCCGTACCGGCACGCCTGCGTCGTTCGAACCATCTCTCGTGGTTCGGCCACATGGATGCCGTGTACCTGTTCCACGATCTCTACGGCTACCTGATGCAGATGAGCCCCGACATCGCCGCGATGATCGAGAGCTTTGAAGGTGGCGTCGATACCGAGGAGACGATCGGGTACTACCGCGACAAGCTCGGCGATGCCGACCCGCGTGAGTTCGTCGAGATCCTCGTCTTGCATCAGGTGCTGCTCGATCCGGCGGAGGACGAGATCGAAGGCATGTGGGCGGCCGTGCCGATCAAGGGCAAGTGGAACGTCTGGCAGCGTCGAAATGATCGGTTGACGATCTGGACGGCGTGGGGCGATCGCCCGGTCCAGCAGGTGTTCCTCGATCCCGAGGAGACCGCGCTGTGGGATTCGTTCGAAGGGGTGAAGCGCCTGATCGAGATGCGCCATCACGTGAGCGACAACGACAAGCTGATCAACCTGGTTCGCCGGCTGGTGCACAGCGACGTCCAGGCGCTCAAGCTGTCGATGATGCCGTGGTCGATGTACGCGAAGCGGCCCGCGATGGCGCCGCCGTATCTGACGTCGACGATGCCGTACCCGAGCTGGAAGCCCGGCACGCCGGTGCCTGCCACGCCGTCGCTGGTCGACTATCACAGGCACGAGATTCCAGACGCCGAGGCGCAGTTCGATCACCTCGAGACCACGCTCTCGCACCTGCTTCGCGTTCCGCATCCCGCACTGCACGGCAAGACCTACGGCCAGGCGCTGATCGACGCCTTGATCGAGCGGAAGGCGATCCCGGAGGGACGGGTCCGCGTGCTCGAGATCGGCGCGGGACTCGGCTACGTCGGCCGCGATGCGATCGCGCGGCTTCAGGCGGCCGGCCGCACCGTCGACTACACGATCATCGAGCTCTCCGACGTTCTCGCGGTGGCGCAGAAGGCGCGACTCGGGGGGGTTACCGGGGTGTCCCCCGTTTGGATCTCCGGCGACGTCCTCGCGGTCGAGCCCGATGGCACGTTCGATCTGATCATCTCGAACGAGATGGCCGGAGATCTGCCCGCCCGGCAGCTGACGCGCGCCGATCTCGGGCTCGGTCCCGAGGACGGCACGGTCGATCGCGACAAGCTGCGCGCGATCGGCGGAGGTGCCGCGCTCGCCGCCGATCTCAACATCAACCTCGACGACGCGCCCGCGGAGTTTTATCTCCAGGCCGGTGCGTTCGAGCTGATCGCGCGCATCGTGCGCTGGCTCGCGCCCAAAGGCACCGCGGTCGTCACCGAGTTCGGCGATGTCGCCGCGTGGCCGAAGCTGTCGACGCACCTCGATCACCCGGAGCTGTCGACGCACTTCGGTCAGCTCGAGCAGCTCGCGCGCTACTCGGGCCTCGATGCGAAGACCGAGTTCGTGATCGACTTGCTCGATTTCGATCGAGAGCAGCAAGGTCTCGCGACGACGCGCAGCCATTTTCGTGCACTGCGCGCACTCGCCGCCGATGCCGGAATCGATCTGCCGAAGATCGGCTACACGCCGGAGCTGCTCGCCGCAACGATGCGCACGGGCACCGGCGACGGACTCGATCTCGCCACGATCGGCGAGCTGCGCTGGGACAAGATCGAGGATCGACTCATGGGATTGGTTCCGCACGAGTTCAAGGCCTTGATCGTTCGTAAGCCATAGGACGCGCGCCGGTAAGCACGTGCGCCGGTGTGTTAGCGTTCGGGCCGATGGCCAAGCTCCTCGAGTACAATGCGACGCTGGCGGAGCGCATCGACATTACCGATGCGCTCACGCTGTTTCGGGTCAAGCCCGACACGATGCCGGAGAAGCGGCCGTGGTTCACGCCCGGGCAGTACTGCGTGCTCGGCATGAATAACGCCGAGAAGCCGGAGCTGGGCTCGGTGCGCCGCTCGATGTCGATCGCGTCGGCACCCGAGGATGACGGCGCCATCGAGTTCTACGTCCGCTGGGTCGCGAAGCCCGAGTCCGAAAATCCGCTCACGCACTTGCTGTGGAAGCTGAAGAACGGCGACCGCATGTACATGCGCGCCGTCGCAGCCGGCGTGTTCACGATCAAGGACACGATCGGTCTCGACGATCCGCGCATCCGCGTGATGGTCGCCGCCGGCACCGGCTCGGCACCCTTCGTCAGCATGCTGCGCAGCGAGCTGCGGCAGAATCCAAAGGCCGATCTGTCGAAGTGGGTACTGCTGCACGGCGCGTCGTATCCGGCCGACCTCGGCTATCGGGAAGAGCTCGCGCAGCTCGTGGACACCAACAACCTGAAGTACTGGGGCACGGTCAGCCGCTACAAGGATCACCCCGACTGGAAGGGCGACAAGGGGCGCGTCGAGAGCTTCTTCGAGCCCGGCAGGCTCGACGACTTCGAGGCTCGCCTCGGCCTGCCACCCGGCGGCTTCACGCCGAAGAACGTCGTGATCTACATCTGCGGTCTCACCGGCACGATCACCGGCACGATCGTGCCGTTGATCGATCGTGGCTTCGTGCCCGACTTCAAGCGCATCCGCGAAGCGCTCGCGGTTCCCGCCGATACCAAGGACAGCGTGTTCTACGAGCAGTACGACACCGAGCCGGTGATCGACATCAAGAGCGAAGACATCGTCGCTCCGCTTCGCGCGCGCATGCAGGCCGCCCTCGCAAAGCTCGCCGGGCCGATGCCTTGATGACGGCCTTCGTCCTCGGTGCCACCGGCTTCGTCGGGCGCGAAGTGGTGCGCCAGCTCTGCGTGCGCGGCGGCAAGCCGGTCGCGCACGTGCGGCCCGATTCGAGCAAGCTCGGCGACTGGCGCACCAAGTTCGGCGAGCTCGGCGCAACCGTCGATGTGACGCCATGGGACGTCACCGCGATGGCCGCGACGCTGCGCGATCGCGCGGTCACGCAGCTCTACATCTGCATCGGCACGACGCGCTCGAAGGCGAAGTCCGATCAGGTGAGCGGAAACATCTACGAGCAGATCGATCTCGGGCTGACCAAGATCGCGGTCGACGCCGCGAAGACCAGCACCAAGCCGCGGCTGGTCTATCTGTCGAGCATCGGCGCCGATTCCACCGCTCGCTCCGCGTACCTCAAGGCGCGAGGCCAGGCCGAAGACCTCGTGCGCGCGAGTGGCGTGCCGTGGGTGATCGCGAGGCCCTCGTTGATCGTCGGCGACCGCGACGAGAATCGGATGGGCGAGCGGGTCGGCGCGGGGATCGGCGACAGTCTGCTCGCCGTGGCGGGCGTGCTGGGAGGCAAGAACTTGCGCGCGAGATATCGCTCGACCAGTGCGGACGTGCTCGCCTCCGCGCTCATCCGGATCGCCGAGGCGCCGGAGCACGACTGCATCGTCGACGGCGCGAACCTGCGCTAACCCTGCGACTCTTCACGCGAGGCGTACGTCAAGCGGGCGAGCGTGATGGCCAGGATCACGAACGCGAGGATGCTCAAACTATCGGTCCAGTCGGACATACCCTGACAGCTCAGCAATCTTCGGGCCGAGCCCGCCTGTGGCGATTCTCGCCGATTCACCGGCAGGAGCGTCTACCCGACCATTCGAGTTGCCGGGTGGCCCGACCTCACGATGTCAGTCGAGGCGCGGCCACGGCGGCACCTCGACGACGACGGTCTCGGCGCCGGGAGGCACCAGGACACACCGCACTTCGAGCTTGGCGAGGTTGTCGCGGATCTTGCGGTCGAACTCTGGATCGTCGATGTCGGCCGGCACGCCCAGCGCGCACGCGCTGACCACGCCGGGCGGCGCGGCGAGTGCGGCGACGACATCGCCCGTGCGACCGATCGCCTTGACGCTCGCGGGCGTCTTCTCGTCGGGTGGGCGCGCGAACCGGATCGCGGCCGAGCCATCGACGCGAAACTTGTCGAGCGATGTCGACGCGAGCTTGCCCGGGTGGACGTAGACCTGCGCGCCGCCGACCGGCGTTGCCACGGTGCTGCGCACGATGACGTGGACGATCCGCTTGTGGTCGGCGACCGCGAGCTTGATGTCACGCATGACCGGCGCCGCGACGACGAGATCGAGCGTCGCCACGCTGCGCGCCAGCCCCGACTGCAGCTGCGCGAACAGCTGGACCTTCGTCCGCGGCACGCCCTCGAGCACGAACGTGCCATCCGGCTTCGGCTTCGCGATCATCTCGTAGCGAATCGTTGCGGGATACCGCTTGTCGCTGAGGGCGAGCAGCACGCGCGTCGCATCCTCGCCGCGTAGATCGATCTTGCCCTCGAGCCGGCTGGTCGGCTCGAGCGTCAGCGTGATCAAGTCATCGCCGATCAACGACGCGCGCGATCGCAGATCGCCGAGCTGCGCGATCACCATGCCATCGTACGGCACCTCGAGCGCGAGCTCGCCATCGCCGCCGGTCGTGCCGGAGCGCATCAATGACATCATCGACGGATCCGGAAACGCAGCGACCGTGCCGCCGCCCCACAGCGCGAGACTCGCCGTGACGATCGCACCGGCCATTGGTTTCCCAGCCTGATCGACGACGCGCACCCGGATCTTGCGCGCGCGATCGAGTGGCAGCGGCACGCGCAGCTGTTCGAGCTTCGCTTGCGCCGTGGCGACATCACCGGCCTTGAACGACTGCATCGCCAGGGCGATCTCCACCTCGCGCGTCATCTGATGATCCGCACCGAGCTTGATTCGCGCCACCTCGCGAAATTCGGCGAGCGCCTCGGGGATGCGCTTGCGGTCGGCTTCCGTCGCGCGCAGCTCGCGCAGGCTGTTGAGCTCGAGCCCGATCTCGATCTGCTTGCCGATCCTGCCGCGCGCCGCGAAGCCCGCCATCGCGCGCTCGCCGTCGTGGATGGCCTCGCCGAGATTGTCGGCCTTGGTGGCGATGCTCATCTGCATGACGTCGATCTCGGCGACCAGATCCGGTTGCGACACGCGCTCGACCGCCGCCGCGGCGAGCTTGAGCTTGCTGGTGTTCGGGAACCCGAAAAACGCGCGCCCGAGCATGAAGTTTGCCGCGCGCGTGGCGGTCTCTGCGCGGATCCGATCGTCGCTGCAGCGCTCGGCATGCTGCTCGGCATCGGCCATGTGCTTTGCGCGCTCGAGATCCTGGATCTTCGCGGCCAGCATATTCGCCCATGCACCCGCGCACGCATCGTTGCCGACGCGCTTCAGCAGCGCCGCGATCGCGTCGCGATCCATGGGCCCCGGGATGGCGTCCTCGCGCATCGCCACC
The DNA here is from genome assembly GCA_013696695.1 of Deltaproteobacteria bacterium. GTDB lineage: Bacteria > Myxococcota_A > Polyangia > Haliangiales > Haliangiaceae > JABFXX01. The sequence continues at coordinate 12,960 of JACCYD010000877.1, forward strand.
GCGAGCGCGTCGCCGAGCGCCGGCGATGCGAGCTCGAGGCGCGGCCCGGCCT
>JACCYD010001144.1 GCA_013696695.1 Deltaproteobacteria bacterium
ATCGGCGAGCTGCCGTGCTTCGCCAGCAGGTCGTTGACCGCCGGTGTGCCGGTGACGGACGCGCTGTTCGCACGCGTCAACGCATCGGCGAGCTCGGCCTGCCACGCGGTGTAATCGCGCCAGCGATCGTCGTCGATCAGCCCGAGCTTGCGACCGAGCGGCATCAACCGATCGGCGGCGTTGTCCTCGCGCAGCAGCAGCCTGAACTCGGCGCGCGAGGTCATGATCCGGTACGGCTCCTTGGTGCCCTGGGTGACCAGATCGTCGACCAGCACGCCGGCGTAACCCTGATCGCGGCGGATGATCACCGGCTCGCGATCGCCGGCGCCGAAGCCGAGCTTCGCCGCCGCGTTGATGCCGGCGAGCAGGCCCTGGATCGCCGCCTCCTCGTAGCCGCTGGTGCCGTTGATCTGCCCCGCGTGATAGAGGCCGCGCACGCGGCGCGTCTCGAGCGTCGGCCACACCTCGCGCGGATCGATGAAGTCGTACTCGACGGCGTAGCCCGGCCGCGTCATCTCGGCGCGCTCGAGCCCGGGGATCGTGCGAATGAAGGCGAGCTGGACGTCGAACGGCAACGACGTCGACACGCCGTTCGGATAGACCTCACCTGCTCCCCCGAGGCCCACTTCGACGCCTTCGGGCTCGAGGTAGATCTGGTGGCGGTCTTTGTCCGCAAACCGGACGACCTTGTCCTCGATCGACGGGCAGTAGCGCGGACCGGTGCCCTCGATCTCCTTGCGCCCTTCTTTCAAGGAGAACAGTGGCGAGCGATGCAAGTTCGCGCGGATCACCGCGTGGGTCTTCTCGTTGGTGTACGTCACCCAGCACGGCACCTGCGGCAGCGGCGGTGCGTAGCGAGTGCGCCGCCAGCGAAACATCGGCGGCGGCTCGTCGCCTGGCTGCACCTCGAGGCCGGTGACATCGATGGTGCGGCGATCGAGGCGGCAGGGTGTGCCGGTCTTGAGGCGCGCGAGCGGGAACCCGATCTCGGCGAGCGAGCCCGACAGCGAGATCGATGGAGCCTCGCCGGCGCGCCCACCTGCCGCGCGCGCTTCACCGACGAAGATCGCGCCGCGCAGGAACGTGCCGGTGGTCATGATCACGGCGCGCGCGCGATAGCGAACGCCCATCGTGGTGACCACACCCTTGATCTCGCCGTCCTCGACACCCAGCGCGGCGACCTCGCCCTGGCGCAACGCGAGCCGATCGCAGCGCTCGAGCCGCATCCGCATCTCGTCGCGATAACGCCGCTTGTCGGCCTGCGCGCGTGTCGACCGCACGGCTGGACCCTTCGACGCGTTGAGCCGGCGGTACTGGATGCCGGTCTGATCGATGACGCTGGCCATCTCGCCGCCGAGCGCGTCGAGCTCCTTGACGAGGTGGCCCTTCGCGACGCCGCCGATCGCCGGGTTACACGACATCTGCGCGACCATGTCGAGCGAGCCGGTCAACGCGAGCACGCGCGCACCCATCCGCGCCGCTGCGAGTGCAGCCTCGCACCCGGCGTGGCCGGCACCGACGACGATCACGTCGTAGGCATCTGGGTACTCGTACGTCATGCGAACGCTATGGCGTAGCAGTTTCGTCGGCGAACGTCTTCTCGCCTTTCGGGCCGCGACCGCCACCTTCTCCGCACGACGTGTCACCGCGTGGCTTCCACGGCGCGAACTTGTAGACGTCGAGCTTGAGCTCCATCGCGAGCTCGCTCGGCACCTGCATGTCGGGCGACTTGCCGTGATCCCAGGCGACGTTCTTGACCTTGACCGAGCCGCACGCGTCGTGGAGCCCGCGCTTGGTCTTGGATTCCGACTTCCCATCGAGCTCGTCGAACGTGCACACGCCCGGGTGGCCGCACTTGAACTCGAAGGTGTCGTACCAGGACTTGGTGTCGGTCCCGAGCTCGTGGACCTCGAGCGCGAACGACACGCCGGCTGGATTGGACGCGCGCATCGCCAGCGGGTGCTTGCCCGGCGCGAGGTCGACGTAGAAGCAGGCGATCGCGGTCTCGGGGCTCTTGTAGAGCACCGTATCCGGCAGCGTGACCCACAGATCGTAGGCGCTCTCGAGCCGGATCTCGAACCGCTTGCGACCGTCGGTCGGCAGCCCGACCCCGCCATCATCTGCGCCCTCACGGCACTTGCAGGCGTTGTCGTCGCACGTGGCCCCGGTCAGCACGCCCTTGGTGAGCTTGATCGGCGGCGGTCCGATCTTCACCTTCACTTGTGCCGCTGACCCGGCGCAGGCCGCCACGAATGCTATGACTGCAGAACGCATGGCTTCTTATCGCAGGCAACGCCCGGTCCTTACCAGCGGTCGAAGACCTTGACCGTTGATCCGTTACACGCGCCGTTGTATGACCTCTAGCTCGGAAAAGCCTCAATGATCACCAGGCCCTTGCTCGCATCGCTCGTCATCACCACCGCTCTCGTGGTCATGGTCGCCTGCGGCGGTAAGAGCGGCTCGGGATCGGTCGAGTATTCGGTCTCGGCGCAGAAGAACTACGACAAGGGTCTCAAGATGCTCGAGACCAAGGACTGGGTCGCGGCGAGCAAGTACTTCGGCTTCATCAAGAGCCGCTTCCCGTACTCGAAGTACGCCGTGCTTGCCGAGCTTCGGCTCGCCGATGCCGAGTACGGCGCCGAGCAGTATCTCGAGTCGATCGACTCGTATCGGTTGTTCCTCAAGTTCCACCCGACCCACGAGATGGTCGCGAATGGCTACGTCTCGTATCGAATCGGCGAGGCGTACTTCAAGCAGCTGCCAGGCGACTTCTGGATGTTCCCGCCGTCGTTCGAGAAGGATCAGTCCTCGACCGAAGATGCGGCGAACGAGCTCAAGAGCTTCCTCGACAAGTATCCCGACTCGCCGTACCGCGCGAAGGCGAAGGAGATCATCGTCAAGGTCGGCAAGCGACTCGCCGATCACGAGTGGTACGTCGCCCGCTACTACTGGGATCGCAACAAGCCGATGGGGACGGTCCTCCGTCTGCGTCGCCTCCTCGAGCAGTATCGCGGCGTCGGCTACGACGTCGAAGCGCTGTGGCTGCTCGGCCGCGCGTACGTCGCGGTGTCGATGAACGATCGCGCGAAGAACACGTTCAAGGAGCTGGTGGACAAGTATCCGAAGGGCAGCCGCGCTGGCGATGCCCGCGACGCACTCGGCGGCATGAAGTAGGCGGCGAAACAGCGCGGCTCCCCGCGGGAGGCTCTGTCTGTGACCGCGAAACTGTGTGTAAGCTGGCTGCTTCAATG
>JACCYD010001164.1 GCA_013696695.1 Deltaproteobacteria bacterium
ACCCGCGTCTTGTGGTCGAAATCGGCCACCCCGATGCGGACGATCCCGCTGACAGTCCCGACGACGATCCCTAAGAGCGCCGCGATGTGGAGCGCGAGCTGGCGCCGCTCGACCCGATCGGGCTGGACCTTCGCCTCGGGCAGCTCGGTCATTTCGCTTTCGAGATCACCTCGGCGGCACGACGCAGACGGCGGCGCGTGATCTCCTTGCCGAGGACTTCCATTGTCTCGAACATCGGCGGCGAAGCACGGCGCGCGGTGACGGCGAGACGCAGCAGCGTGAGTGCGTGGTTCTTCTGCCAGGCGAGCGCGGTGTACCAGGCGGTGGTCTCTTGCTCGAGGATCGCGGCGGTGAAGCCCTCGCGCGCCTCGAGCTTCTCGACCAGCTCGAGCATCGCCTTGCCGACATCGGCCGGCGCGACATCCGGCACCTTCATGTCGGCCGCGACCGCGGCGTAGTCGAGATCGCCGGAGAACAGAAACTCGGTGAGCGGGATGACCTCGTCGAGCTTCTTGATCCGCTTCTGGATCAGCGGGATCACCTTCGTCAGGTACTCCTTGTTGAGCCGCCACGCGATCAACGCGTCGGCGAGCGCCTCGGGCGACAGCTCGTGGATGTACTGCTCGTTGAGCCAGTTGAGCTTCGCGAGATCGAACACCGGGCCACCGAGCGACACGCGATCCCACGTGAACACCTCGATCATCTCGGCGAGCGTGAACTTCTCGCGGTCACCGCCGAACGACCACCCCATGGTGCCGAGGAAGTTGAGCAGCACCTGCGGCAGGATGCCGGCGTCCCGGTAGTAGTTGATCGAGACCGGGTGCTTGCGCTTGCTGATCTTGGTCTTGTTCTTGTCGGCGTTGCGCAGGAGCGGCATGTGGATCCACTCGGGCTCCTGCCAGCCGAACGCGCGATACAGCAGCACGTGCTTGGGCGTCGACGAGATCCACTCCTCCGCGCGGCACACGTGCGTGATCTCCATCAGGTGATCGTCGACCACGTTCGCGAGGTGATACGTCGGCATGCCATCCGACTTCATCAACACCTGATCGTCGGTCTCCTTCGCATCGCGCACCACCGGCTCGGCCCGCAGGCGATCCTTGAACTCGATCGGCCCCTCGAGCGGAACCTTGAGTCGGATCACGTGCGCCTCGCCACCGGCGGCGCGATTGCGACTGGCGCCCGGATCGAGATCGCGACAGTGACGGTCGTAACCCGGGTTCTTCTTCTCGGCGGTTTGCTGGAGGCGCAGCTTGGTCAATCGATCTTCGGTGCAGAAGCAGCGATACGCCTCGCCCTTGTCGAGCAGCACGCCGATGTGATGCTGATAAAGCTCGCGGCGCTCGCTCTGGCGATACGGCCCGAACGGTCCTCCGACATCAGGCCCCTCGTCCCACGACAGCCCCGTCCAGTGGAGCGCGTCGTAGATCATCTGCTCGGAGTCAGCCCGCGCGCGGGCCTGATCCGTGTCCTCGATCCGGAGCACGAACTTGCCGCCCTGCTGCTTCGCGAACACGTAGTTGAACAGCGCGATATACGCGGTGCCGACGTGAGGATCTCCCGTCGGAGAGGGTGCGATCCGCACGCGGACGGGCCGACCTGACATAGGGGGCAGTGCATATCACGGCCGCCTGGTGGGCCAGCATGATAGCGTTGACGAAGATGCGAGCCGTTGTGCGGGTGCTGTGCCTGCTGCTGGTCCCCACCGTGGCTCACGCGGAACGCCGGATGACCATCGTCGGCGATGTCATGGACACCCGCGCGCGGTGGACCGCCGACGGCACCCGGATCATCACCGAGGCCACGATCCAAACTCCCGACGGCGACGTCGTGGTCAGCCAGCTCGGAGGCAGCGTCGGCGGGCTCGGGATGCGCACGTTCCCCGGCCCCGAGCTGCTCCAGCGCGGCATGCAGGTGTCGCTCGATGCCCGTGCCGATCATGATCTCTCGCAGCGCGAGCACATCTCCGTCGATGGCGTTCGCGTCACCGGCGCCCTGCCCGGCTTCGTTCGCACCGGGCCGACCGAGGCCGGGAAATACCTGTTCTGGGAGTCCGGCTGCGTGTTCGTCACCGTGGACATCGCGGGCACCAACCAGGTCAACGGCGATAACGAGTTCGACACCGTCGATGCGGCGATCGCCGAGTGGAACACCAACGTCGCGAGCTGCTCGTTCATGCAGCTGCAGCAGACCGCGCGCCTCGCCTCCGAGGTCGGCCGCGACAACCGCAACCTCATCAAGTTTCGCGACACGTCGTGGTGCCGGCCGGCCACCAAGGACGATCCGGCGCGCTGCTACTCGCCCTCGGCGGCGGGCATCACCACGGCGGTGTTCGTCGACGACGCGACCAGCGATCGCGATGGCGAGATCGTCGACGCCGATATCGAGCTCAACGGCGCCGACTTCGCGATCACGAACGACGGGCAGACCTCCGGCACGAGCTCGTGTCGGTCGGAGATCTCGAACACGCTGACCCACGAGCTCGGCCACCTGCTCGGGCTCGAACATCCATGTCTCGCCGGCGGCGATCCACCGCGTGAGGACGGCGACGGCAACCCGGTGCCCGCGTGCAGCGAAACCACCGATCCCGAGATCCTCGAAGCGACGATGTACAACTTCCAGGACTGCGGCGAGACCAAGAAGGCCTCGTTGTCCCCGGACGATATCGATGCAATCTGCCAGATCTACCCGACGGAGCAGGATCCCGGCGTGTGTGCACCGGTAGGCAAAGAAGACGGCTGCTGCAGCTCGTCGAGCAGTCCGGTCCCGTCGACGCTGTTGCTCGCGCTGGGCCTGCTGTTCGGGCTGGGCGCGCGGCGGCGGCGATAACTTTCTCGCTCGGCCACGGCAGCAGCGGTACGCTTTATCAATGAGCGCCGTGTGTCCGGCCTGCGGCGTGGCCATCGTTCCGGGTTACGCGAAGTGTCCGAAGTGCCACAAGCCGTTGCTTTACGGCGGTGGCCGGCGCGCGGCACCTCTCGCGGGTGGCACCGTCGCCGACGACAGGCGATTTCCGATCGCGCTGATCGCCGTGCCGCTCGGCGCGATGATCTTCATCGTGTTGCTCCTGAAGACGTGCTCGGGCGGCGATGAGGTCACGCCCGAAACGACCGTCCAGCCGACGCAGCCGGCGACCCAGGTCAGTGGCACCGCGCCGGCGATCGAGGCGCCGATCGAGCCCGGGCCGATTGCCCAGCCGACACCGCAAGCGTTCGATCCGAGCGTGGCCATCGGCGAGCTCGATCGCGTGCTGCGCGGTCGCCGATTCTGGTCGAGCATCGACGTGGCGAGGCCGCGGGTCGACATCCGATCGGCATCCTGTGACGATCCGGCGATGGGCCCGACGATCGACGGGGTCGCACCGACGCTGCGTGGCGCCGGCTTGACCCGCCTGCGGTGCCTGGCCCAGAGTGGCACCGTTGTCTTCGAACGAGACCTCTGATCCCAAGCGGCATCGGCTGATCCTCCCACTCGGGATGCGCGTGCTCGTGCAGATGATCAAGATCGAGGAGCGCACCGACGCCGGGCTGTACTTGCCGGCCGGCGCGAAGGAGGCCCAGGACGAGGCGTTCTACGGCAAGGTGGTCGAGGTCGCGCGCGATCGGCCAATGACCGACGACGTCACCGAGAATGTCTCCGGCGTGCCGTACGGCGCGTTCGTGTTGTTCCGCAAGGAAGCCGGCGTGCGCGTGCCGTGGGACGAGCGCCTGCGCGTGATCGACGTCAAAGACATCCTCGCCACCGTCGAGGAAGTCATGGCCGACGAAGCGCACTGATCTGATAAAGTCCGCGGCGATGGCATCGGCACCGCGCCTCGTGATCCCGAAACTTTCCGAGCTCGCACTCGGCCTCGACACCGGGCGCGTGAAGTTACGGCCGTTCGTCGATGCGGACGTCGACGCGATCTTTCCGATCGTCTCGAAGTCAGAGTTCCCGCGCAACATGTCGTGGGCGGCGCACGCAGATCCGTCCGAGACCCAGGCGTTCATCCGCGCCACCACCGCGGCGCTCGCCGACAATTCGGCGGTCGTCTGGGCGATCGAGCACGAGGGCCGCGCGCAGGGCTGCATCGGTCTCGACATCGAGTGGCAGCTGCGCGCGTTGCGCCTCGATCGCGGCGAGCTCGGCTACTGGCTGGCACCGTCGCTGTGGGGCCAGGGCATCATGACCGAGGTCGCGAGCGCGGTCGTGCGCTACGGCTTCGAAGCGATCGGGCTCCACAAGATCACGACGCGGTGCTTCGTCGACAACACCGCCTCGCGGCGCGTGATCGAGAAGGCCGGGTTCCGGTTCGTCGGCCGCGCCGAGGATGATGTCTGGCGCGACGGTCGCTGGATCACGCACCTGTCGTACGAGCTGACCGCACCGGAATGGCCCGACGTTCACACGACGATGAAGCTCAATAGACCTCCCCGGACTTGATCCGGGTGACGAAGGCATCGTCCGGGCCTCGCTGGTGGTCCGGTCGGATCATTTTTCATCGATCCCTCCGGCAAGTGCAGGAGAGAAATCGCCGTGGTAACTTGCCGGCTTAGCCGCCTTTGGCACCCCTATGGACGTCCGTTGCGAGAAGTGCCAGACCGAATACGAGCTCGATGAAGCGCGCCTGAAGCCCGGTGGCGTCACGGTCAAATGCACCAACTGCGGCCACATGTTCAAGATCCGCAAGCGGTCGAACACGGCCGCGGGTCAGGCCATCATCCCTGCCGCCGAGCCTGTCAGGGCCAAGCTGCCGTCGAAGCCAGCCTCGTCGCATCAAGCACAGCCGCAGCAGACCGCCGCGGGTTCCGGGTACACGCGCGCCGATTCGGTGCTCGACGACGCCCCCACGATCTCCGCGGACGGGCCGACCACCGTCGAGCGGCAGTGGTTGATCCGGCTCGAGAACGGCGAGCAGAAGAGCTGCCGCGAGCTGGCCACGCTGCAGCAGTGGATCGTTGCCGGCGTGGTGTCGCGCGAGTCGCTGATCTCGCGCTCGGGCAAGACGTGGAAGAGCCTCGGCGACATCACCGAGCTCAGGCAATACTTCGAGATCGCCGACGAGGCGCGCACCACCGCGCGCAAGAGCTCGCCGAGCAAGCCGCCGATCCAGGCCACGATGCTCGGCGTCGGCGGCACGGCCACCGCAGCCGGCGGCACGATCCTCCCCGACGACGACGCGCCGACGATGCGCAAGGGCGCGACCACGCCACCACCGGTTCCGCACAGCGCGAAGACGCCGCCCCTCGGCGCACCCACGTCGGCCGCTGCTATACCCGCCGCGCGCCGGCCCACGACGCAGCCCCCTCCGCCTCCGAAGAAGGGGTCGTCGCAGAGCGGCCCGCTTCCCGCGAAGCCGTCGATTCCAACACCAACGGGCAATCGCGCCACCGCCGCGTGGGCGAACGATCAGATCAAGCCGTCCGCGACTGCGAGCTCGAGCGGGCCCTCGGGTCCGCGTGGCGGCAAGCTCTCGGTGAACCCCGACGAGCCCGCGTTCGCGGCAGGTCGCATGCGCGGGGCACCGTCGAGCGAAGCATCATCGTTCGACACCGATCGCGTCAGGATGTCCGACGACGACGACAGCGTGATGCCTGCGCGGCGCGGGTCATCTGCTGGGCTGTGGATCCTGCTCGCGGTGCTACTCCTCGGCGGCGCCGCGACGGTCGCGCTGTATTTCTTCGTGTTCCGCAAATCAGAGCCGGCCAAGACGCCAGATGCCGCCATAACGGTGCTGACGCCCGATGCCTCGCCGGTGGTGACGCCGGTGCCCGATGCACCGGAGAAGGTGCTGACGCCGGTCGAGCTGGCGCGCACCGAGCTCGCCGCCGATACCGAGACCCGCCTCAAGACCTCCTACGACGGGTTCGCCGGCAAGGACGATCCAGAATCGCTGGCGATCCGCGCGCAGCTCGGCGCCGCGATGGCGCAAGCGTTGCTCGATCGTGCGGGGCTCGTCGACAAGGCCGAGGGCGACAAGCTGCGCAAGCAAGCGAAGGCGATCGTGCTCGAGGCGCTGACCGCCGCGAACAAGGCGCACAAGGCTGCGCCCGACGATCCGAGCGCGAGCATCGCGTACGCCCACGTGCTGCGACTGCAGAACAAGCCGGCCAAAGAGGTTCGCCGCTATCTCGATATCGCGCGGGCGAAGCCCGAGTGGGCACGCGAAGCGGCACTCGGCGAGGGCTTGTTGCTCGCGCGCGACAGCAAGCTCGACGATGCGAAGACGATCTTCGCGGCGGTCGATTCGGGTGACGGCAAGCTCGAGATCAGCAACGATGTCCGCGCGCGCTTCCACCTCGCGCTCCTCGCGTTCGCGCAGAACCGCGCGGCGGATGCCAAGCCGCTGGTCGATCAGGTGCTGGCGGCACAGCCGGAGCATCTCGGCGCGAAGGCGCTGTTGGCAAAGCTCGAGACGCTGGTCTCGAAGACCGATCCACTGCCGCCCGAAGATCCGAAGCCGGGCACCGGCTCGGGTTCCGCAGCTGTTGGATCCGGCTCGGGCTCGGCAATCGTTGTGGGTCCTGGATCGGGCTCGGCCACCAAGCCACCGGACGGCGGCAACGAGCCCACCGGCGGCGATTACGACAGCTACGTCAAGCGCGCGAACGCGCTCGCGGAGCAGAACTGCACGAAGGCGAACGAGCTCTACGCCAAGGCGCTCGAGCTCAAGCCGAACGGCGTCGAGGCGCTGACCGGCCAGGGCTACTGCGCGCTCGACATCAATAACTTCGCCACCGCGCATCGCAAGTTCACGACAGCGCTCGCCTCGTCCTCGCGCTACGAGCCGGCGCTCGCGGGGGTCGCCGAGACGTACACGAGACAGGGCCTCAAGGCCGAGGCGATCGCCGCGTGGCGCCGCTATCTCGAAGCATATCCCGGTGCAGCGAAAGCGACCAAGGCCCTCGACCGCCTCGGTGCGGGCAGTGGGCCGACGCCAACGCCAACGCCCGGCAGCGGGTCAGAAACGCCGCCGCCTCAGCCGCCACCGCAGCCCGACGGCACCGGTTCCGGCTCGGGATAGATCGCAGATCTCCGACGAAGTCGGCGTGCTATCAACGCCGGATGTCGGGTGCACGTTGTCTCGCTCTGCTTGCCATGGTCGCGGCGTGTGGCGGTTCACCATCGCTGCTCGATGATGAACATACCGGTGGCATCGCGGGCGAAGGCTCCGGGAAGGCCAACGATCCGTGGGCCAACGATGCGCCCAGTGATGACGCGCCGAGCGCGGATTCGGGCGGCGGCTTCGGCGGTTTCGATTTCGGCGGCATGCTGTCGAAGATCACCGAGAGCATGAAGCGCCCCGGCTTCTACGAGGCGCCGGAGAAGTCGAACGACTACGACGCCGAGCAGCCACACCTCGGCGTGCTCGCGCTCGGTGGCAAGGTGGTCGAGCGCGAGGCGTACTCGTTCTCGTTGTTCGGCGGCGGTAGCCGGGGCACCGAGCTTCGCAAGCTCGTCGGTCGGCTGCGCGAATTCGCGAAGGACGACAAGCTGCGCGGGCTCGTGATCCGGTTCTCCGGGCTCGAGATCAGCCTGCCCGACGTCGTCGAGCTGCGCGGCGTGTTCGGTGAATTCAAGGCCGCGGGCAAGTCGCTCGAGTGCCACGTCGAGGCGGCGTCCAACGCGACGTACCTGCTGCTCGCGGCATGCGATCGCATCGGCATCGCGCCGCTCGGTCAGATCGCGATCACGGGTCCCGCGGCGATGCCGATCCACATCAAGGGCTTGCTCGACAAGCTCGGCATCCAGGCCGACTTCCTCCACGTTGGTGCGTACAAGGGCGCGGCCGAGCCGCTGACGCGCGAGGCGCCGTCGCCGGAGATGGAGACCACGCTGCGCGAGATCCTCGATCGCCACTACGAGACGATGGTCGCGGTGATCGCGAAGGACCGGAAGCTCGATCGCCAGGCGGTGCAGACGCTGATCGATACCGGGTTGTTCGCGTCGGAGCAGGCGAAGGTCGCGAAGCTGGTCGACGAGGTCGGCTCGTTCGAAGCGTTCAGGGCAGGCAACAAGCTGCCGTGGACCAAGGTCGAGCTCGATGCGGCAGCCGGCGGAGAGAAGCTGTCCTCGATCCTGAAGATCTGGCGCTTCCTCGGCGCGATGCCGCCGGAGCGCCCGGTCGGCGAGCACGTCGCAGTGATCTACGCGATCGGCAACATCGTCGACGGTGACGGCGACGGCGTGCTCGGCGCGCGCGCCGAGATCGCGTCGCACACGCTGGTGTCGGCGATCCGCGCGCTGACCGACGACGCCGCGGTCAAGGCCGTCGTGCTGCGCATCGATTCCGGCGGCGGCTCGGCGCAGGCGTCGGAGCTGATCTGGCGCGCGGTCAACGACCTCAAGGCGAAGAAGCCGGTGATCGTATCGATGAGCGATGTCGCCGCGAGCGGCGGCTATTACATCGCCTCGAACGCGACGCGGATCTACGCGCTCGACAACACGCTCACCGGATCGATCGGTGTGGTCGGCGGCAAGATCGCACCGGGCAACGCACTCGCGAAGATCGGTGTGTCGACCTTCCCGCGGGGTCGCGGCCGCCGCGCGACGATCCTCGCGAGCTTCCAGCCGTGGAACGACGACGAGAAGCAGGTGATCCAGAAGTCGATGGAAGAGGTCTACACGGTGTTCACCGGGCGCGTCGCCGACGGGAGGAAGATCGCGATCGACAAGGTCAAGG
>JACCYD010001223.1 GCA_013696695.1 Deltaproteobacteria bacterium
AACGATAGCTGCCCCTCGGCGACCCGCTGGCCGTCGACGGTGGCGACGCCTTGCGCCTGACCGCCATCCTCGGTGACGCGCAGCACGCGCGCTTCCAGCTCGAGCTTGTCGCCGGGACGAACGACGTGACGGAACTTTGCCCGATCGATCATCGTCAGCAGCGCGTGCAGCTCGCCCGCTGGCGGGTCGGGAAGGAGCTTGCTGCGATCGCGCATGGTCGCTTCGAGGAGCACGCCGGCAAGCTGTGCCAGCGCTTCGAGGATCAATGCACCGGGCATGATCGGATGGCCGGGGAAATGATCGGCAAAACAGTCATCCGAGAGCGAAACGCACTTGATCCCTCGCGCGAGCTCGGGCGGCTGCAGCGTGGTGATGCGATCGAGAAGGATGTAGCGCACGCGCCGCGGACAGTAGCAGCGTCCCACCGGGATCGGGTTCCGGAGTGAGGGCGGGATCCAGTGCTGCAAGCGAGGCTAACGTCGTCGATCTTCGTCGGGCAGAAGGCGGCACTCGGCTTGCGCCACCCCATCGGCTCACGGTACGCCCATCGCGATGGAATGCACTACCTGCGACTCGACCGTGAAGCGTGTCGACCGCCCCCACCTGTTCTTCGCGCATCAGTTCGATACCTGTCCCGGGTGCGAAATGAAGATCGAGGCGCGCGTCGTGTTTCGCGATGGTCAGGCCGTGCATCTTCTGCACTGCACTGCATGTGGTCCGCAGGAGCGGCTGCTCGGTGTCGACCAGAAGACCTACGTCCAGGCGTTCCTCGAGCGCGGCAAGGTTCCCGACGGCATGGTCGGCGATCACCTGTTCAAGACCACCACGTCGACGTGCCCGGGCTGCCTCGCGCTCGTCGAAGCACAGGTCGTGATCCGCACCGTCAAGGTGAACGGCGTCGGCGAGAAGCGCGTGTTCTTCCTCAAGGACTGCACGCGCTGCGGTCCGTCGGAGGCGCTGGTCTCCGAGGACGCCGCGTACTACGTCAAGGCCTACGCGTTCGCGCGCGAGGGCACAGAGCCGCTCAAGTTCCGCTCGGAAGTCGAGCACGGTTGCCCCACCGATTGCGGCACCTGTGACGATCACGAGCAGCACACCTGCCTGCCGATCGTCGAGGTCACCGACCACTGCAACCTCGAATGTCCGATCTGCATCGTCGACAACCAGTACTCGACGCACATGGATCCCGAGACGTTCGCGAAGATCGTGCAGGGCCTGGTCGAGGCCGAAGGCACCTGCGAGTCGCTCGCGATCTCGGGAGGCGAGCCGACCAGCCACCCGAAGATCCTCGAGCTGATCAAGATCGCCACGCGGCCCGAGATCGGGCGCGTCGTGATCATCACGAACGGCATCCGGCTCGGCAAAGATCGCGGGTTCGCCAAGCAGCTCAAGGACGCCGGCGTCTACATCGGCCTCCAGCTCGACGGCTTCTCCGCCGAGGTTCACACCAAGATCCGCGGTCGCGATCTGTGCAACGAGAAAGCCGCTGCGCTCGCCGCGATCCGCGAGCTCGATCTGCCGACGCAGATGATCTTCGTCGCCACCAAGGGCATCAACGATCATCAGATCGGTCAGGCCGTCGATCTGTTCCTCGAGATGCCGCAGATCCTGTCGCTCAACTTCCAGCCGGTCGCGTACACCGGCCACGGCGGCGGCAAGTTCGAGCACGATCCGAACGATCGCCTCACCATCCCGGGCATCATCAAGCGCGTCGAGGAGCAGACGGCGAGCCGGCTCAAGTACACCGACTTCTTCCCGCTGCCGTGCAGTCACCCGCAGTGCGTGTCGCTGACGTATCTGCTGCGCCTCGAGGATGGCACCAGCGTGCCGTTCGCGCGGTTCACCGATTTCGAGAAGTACGGCACGCTGCTGCGCAGCTCCGCCACGCTGCCGGCAACGCCCGAGGTCGAGGATGCACTCGCCGATCTGATCCACGACGTGTTCGCGAATCAGGACACGATCGAGCGCGGTGCCGACATCCTCAAGGCGTTGCGCCGCTCGCTCGACGAGATGTTCCCGCGCAAGCCGCTGCCGGCGCACGAGACGTTCAAGGTCTCCGAGCGCCAGAGCAAGTCGATCTTCTTGCACCACTACATGGATCGCCACGACTTCGACCTCGAGCGGCTCCGCAAGTGCTGCCACCACTACCCGCAGATCGACGGCCGCATCATGCCGGCCTGCGGGTTCAACATGTTCCATCGCGGCGCCGCGAAGGGTCCCGACACGCCGCGCGCGAAGTTCGGCCGCGCGCCGTTCTCGCTGCCGGTGATCCAGTGATCGCAGGGAGTCCAGTGAACGCAGCGAGCGCAGTGAACGCAGCGAGCGCAGTGAACGCGCTGATCGGCGGAGCGCGCTGATGCTTTGTGAAGGTCGCGTCGCGCTCGTGACGGGCGGCTCTCGCGGCCTCGGGCGATCGATCTGCAAGGTGCTCGCCCGTGAAGGCGCGCGCATTGCCTTCACGTACAAGCGCAACGACGACGACGCGGCAGCCTCCCTCGAAGCGCTCAAGGCCACCGGTGCGCGTGCGTCGGCCCACAAGGTGTCCGTGACGGACAAGGCCGGGCTCGCCACGCTCGTCAAGGAGCTCGACAAGGAGCACGGCAAGATCGACGTGCTGGTCAACAACGCCGGCTTCGGCCAGGTGGTTCCCCTCGCCTTGATGGAGGAAGAAGACTGGGACGAGATGCTCGACACCCACGTCAAGGGTGCGTTCCTCGCCACCCAGGCCGTGCTTCGCACGATGGTGCGCGAGAAGTTCGGTCGCGTGATCAACGTGTCGTCGCTCGCGGGCGTCAAGATGATGCAGGCGCCGGTGCACTACGCGACCGCCAAGGCCGCGCTCAAGGGCTTCACCGAGTCACTCGCGAAGGAAGTCGGTCGCTATGGCATCACGGTCAACTCGATCGCGCCGGGCGTCCTCGACGGAGGCGTCTCCGCGCACCTGCCACCCGCGCGTCTCGAGGAATACCTCCGCCACTGTTCGATGCGCCGGATGGGCACGCTCGACGAAGCGGCCGAGATGGTCGCGTTCCTGGCTTCCAACCGCTCGAGCTACATAAACGGCTCGACGATCGTCATCGACGGAGCGGTATGACGGGCCAGCACGTTGGGGCTCCTGATGCGAGCCGTCAGTACAAAAGTACTGACGGCTCGAGGGAAGAGCTCGGCGGCCCTCTATCAACGGCCGGTCAGTACAAACGTACTGACGGTTCGTGGGAGGGCCTCGCTGGTATCAGTTCGGCGGCCCGTCAGTACGAAAGGACTGACGGCTCATGGGAAGAGCTCGGCGGCCCTCTATCAACGGCCCGTCAGTACAAACGTACTGACGTCTCGTGGGAAGAGGTCGGTGGTCCTCTCTCGGCGGCCCGTCAGTACAAAAGTACTGACGTCTCGTGGGAGGGTCTCGCTGGTATCAGTTCGGCGGCCCGTCAGTACGAAAG
>JACCYD010001233.1 GCA_013696695.1 Deltaproteobacteria bacterium
CTCTATCGCAAGGCCGAGCCGTTGCCGGCGCCGTCGACGCCCGCGGGTGCGCCGGCAACCGCGCCGCCGATTCCGCGCTAGTCGCGGAAGGCGAAGGGGTCCACGCGGAAGCACCCCTCAAATGCGCTGCGTATATACCGTATATACGTAGTCGCGCCGAGGTGGCGCGAGTTGGGCCGTAGGAGTTGCACAAGTTGCCTCGTTCAAACGAACGTGGGCTCACGTTCTCGTTGCATCGCGGCACGAGCCATACGTCGACCCGATCGTTCACTTCAGCAGGCGCGCGAGCTTGTTGCGGCTGATGCCGAGCGCGCGCGCAGCAGCAGATTGGTTGCCGCCTTCGCGATCGAGGATCGCCTTCGCGTAGCGCCGCTCGACCTCCTCGAGCTCGAGGTTCGGGGGCAGGCTGATCTCGTCGGTGGCTGCCGTCGCGACCGCTGCGACGGGGATGCCGATCATCGAGTCCATCGCCGAGAACGTGCCGGTGGTGCTGCCGGCACGGGGCGCCTCGAGCGCGAGATCCTTCACCGTGATCTTCGGGCCCTGGCACAACACGACCGCGCGTTCGATCGTGTTCTCGAGCTCGCGCACGTTGCCGGGCCACGCATAGGCCGCGAGCGCTGGCTTGGTGGCGGTCGCGAGCCGCATCGGCCCCTTGCGGTAACGCCGCGACAGCTGCTCGACGAAGTGAGTCGCGAGATCGACGATGTCGTCGCCACCGCGTGAGCGCAGCGTGGGGATCTCGATCTCGACGACGCGCAACCGGAAGTAGAGGTCGCTGCGAAACTGTCCCACGGCGGCCATCGCACCGAGATCGCGATTGGTGGCGACGACGATCCGGACGTCCGCCGTGAGCGTCTCGCGGCCACCGACGCGCTCGAACTTGCGCTCCTGGACGAAGCGCAGCAGCTTGCCCTGCAGCAGCAACGGCAGCTCGCCGATCTCGTCGAGGAACAGCGTGCCGCCGGCAGCCGCCTCGACCTTGCCGATGACGCGCGAATCGGCGCCGGTGTACGCGCCGCGCTCGTGCCCGAACAGCTCGCTCTCGACGAGCGCCTCCGGCAGCGTCGTGCAGTCGACGTGAACGAACGGTGACTCGCGGCGCGCCGAGTTGACGTGGATCGCGCGCGCAAGCAGTCCCTTGCCGGTGCCGGTCTCGCCATGCAGCAGCACGGTGGCGTCGGTCTGTGCCGCGCGCACGATCATCTCGTAGACGGCAGCCATCGCGGGCGACGTGCCGATCACGTGGTTGAAGCGGCCGCGCAACGTGAGGCCGGGCTGGGCGTCGTTGCCGCGCAGCGTGGTGTAGTCGAGCGCGCGGCCGATCTGCTCGGCGAGCACGCGAACGAATTCCTCGTCGCGCTCGGTGAATGCGCCCGACGGCTGCTTGTTGACGACCTGGAGCACGCCGCGGATCTGATCGCGGCGGACGATCGGCGCCGTCAGGATCGAGGTCGCGCGATAGCCGATACGTTCTGCGACATCCTCGGCCCACCGTGGATCGCTCGCGGCATCGCGAACGTTGACCAGCTCGCCGGTCTGCGCGACGTGGCCGACGATGCCGCGCCCCGCGGGCAACCGCACGTCGTCGAGCTCGGGCAAGGTCGCGACGCGCGACCGGATCTCGCCGTTCGCGCCGTCGATCAGCCACAGCGTTGCACCGTCGGCACCGAGTGCACGGGCGACGCGCGCGGCGAACGTGCCGAGCAAGTCGTCGAGCTCGACCTCGCCGGCGACCATCGCACCGAGGTCGGCGAGTAGCTCGAAGCGTTGCTCGTGCTCGCTCATGCGCGGACCCAGCATCGCACGGTCGCTATGCACCTGCAGGCTCATGCCGCCGCGGCGCGCTCCCCCTTCTTGCCATCGATCGACCGCGCGACCAGCACCATGCCTTCACGTGCCGCGACGGTGCCTGGCAGGTTCGCCGCCGCCGTGCGCTCGATCTCCGCGAGCTGTGCGTCGGTGCGGCCCGGGTCGTGGTGGAACAGCACGAGCTGCGGCACGCCAGCGGCGCGCGCGAGATCCGCGCCCGCCTGCCACGTCGAGTGACCCCAGCCGACCTTCGACGGGTATTCCTCGGGCGTGTACTGCGAGTCGTAGATCAGGATGTCCGCGCCGGCGGCGAGCTTCTCGAGCGTCGGATCGACGCACGCGAAGTGCTCGGTGTCGGTCGCGTACACGATCGACTGGCCGCCGTGCTCGAGACGGAAGCCGAACACGGGATCGGGGTGGTTGAGCTTCGCCATCGTGATGGTGATGTCGCCGATCTGGAACTTGTCATTCGCGCGCAGCTCGCGCGTCGTCACCGTGCCGCCGAGCTCGTCGAAGTCGACGGGGAAGAACGGCGCACGGAACAGCGAGCGGATCGCCTCGTCGTGCGAGAGCGTGCCGTTCGGACCACTCGCGATCTCGACCCGGTGGCCCGGCACGTAGATCGGCGTGAAGAACGGCAAGCCGCACACGTGATCCCAGTGCAGGTGGGAGAGCAGGATCGTCGAGTGGCGCGGGCCATGTGCCATGCGCTCGTTGCCTAGTGCACGCAGGCCGCTGCCTGCGTCGATGATGATCCGCGTGTCGCCGGCGCAGACCTCGACACAGGACGTGTTGCCGCCGGCAGCGTGCTCGGGAGTCGGGATCGAGCCGCGAACGCCAAGGAACCGGACCGTCAGATCGTTGGTCATGACGGGTGGGATGAGCACCCTTTAGGCCAGATCAGAAGCCCAGGTGTTCCCGATGGTTACCGCAACCCCGGTCCGGATCGGGTCGCAATGAAGCACCCCGTGCTCCGTTTTGGAGCACCAGCTTCAACGATACTGAGCAGCCTCTTTTATGGAG
>JACCYD010001247.1 GCA_013696695.1 Deltaproteobacteria bacterium
CAGGGGGCCACCGATCGCCTTCGGAAGGCCGCGGACCGTCAGCATGCGCCCGGCGAGTGGACCGTCAGCGGTGTGCATCGTCGTGGAGACGGTCGCCGCGCGGTAGAGCGCATCGAGCTCGTCGTCCGAGCGCTGAGCCAACGTGTCGAGCGTGGAGGGCGAGCGAGAGGCGGAGAGGTTCGAGGCAGCGTGAGGCGTTTGCGTGGTCTGCATGGGAGTCCTTTCAGGCGTTACAGGTTCGGCTTCAGAAACGGATGGGTTGCGGCGGCTCGTCAGCGGGCGCGGGTGCGCGGGTGCTCGGGTGCGATCATTCGCCAGCAGGCGGTGCCCGCTTGTTCGAGTCGCGCCTCGTCGATCGCGAGGTAGCCGAGGCGACTGGCCTTGATGAGGCCGACGAACGCGCCCCACACGAGCGCGATCAGCACGTCGATCGGCGCGCCGGCGGCACGCTCGCGCAGCAGCTTGCCGGCGAGAAACAGCGGCCCGATCACCGAGAGCTCGAGCTGCCGGCTCTCGGCATCGAGATACGCGACGTGATCCTGCATCTCGAGGAATCGAAACGCATCGGGCTCGCGGTTCGCGAACCCGCCGAGCCTCCGCCACAGCTCGCGAAACCAGCGCTCCGCGTCGTCCGCGCGATAGGACGTGGGTGCTCCGAGCCCGTCGAGCAACGCCGATCGCAGCCGCAGCTTGGCATCGCGATAGACCTCGTTGACCAACGCTTCCTTGTGCGCGAAGTAGCGATAGAGCGTGCCGGTGCCGACCTTGGCGGCCTCCGCGACTTCCGGAACTGACGTTCCGTGAAAGCCACGATCGGCGAACACCGTTAGCGCGGCATCGAGGATCAGCCGGCGCTTGTCGTCGACCAGCGGCCGACCTCGCCGGCGTGCACTGCCCTCGGTCGCCGACGAGACTGCCGTTGGCGATGCGCCCGTGGGTGATGCGGGAGTGGCCGGCCGCTTCGAAGTTGTACGGGGCCGAGCCGCACGTCCACTCCGAGCACCTTTGGCGCCTCGATTTACGGAGTGAACGTTCATTCCGTATCTCTATGACGCAGCCAGGGGCAAGTCAACCCAAAAACCACGCAACGCCCAAGTTCGAGCGCGACGTCCGAACGCGCAGGACGTCCGACCGCGCCGCCGCGCGACTCGCCCCCACGCTCGATGGCGGCGCGTACGATGCGGCCTATTCGATGTCGTCCGGCCGATGCCGGCTATTCGATGTCGTCCGGCTCGATGCCAGCGCGGCACATCCGGACCCACGCACGGACGAGGCGCTTGCCCTCGATCCGTACGGTCACCGCCGGTCGGACGTTCCGATCGCAGACGCCTCGTGCGCACTTCGGGTTGCCGTACGTGCGTCGGCGGCAGTCACAATCGTGAGACTTCGGCTTGCTGTTCCACATCGATGCCCTTTCGGGGTGCGCCCACCAGGCGCACGCGCATCGACGCGTTCAGCAACATCCGGCCAGCCTAGCGTCGGTCCGGCTCGTCGGCACGCCCGCGGTTTGCGGCAAAACGCCTCGCCGTAGACGACGCGCTCACCGACGAGGCCTGCGACGCGTGCGACGGTGAGCCCGACCTCGGGAAAACCGTCGACCCGGCGGATCGCTGCACGGTCGTGACATCGTCGACAGCAACCGTCGGTCACGGCCTCCCCGTCGACGTTGCACGGCGTGTCGGCTCGTAGTAACTGCGCAGGATGCACAAGCTCGCGAGGCAAGCGGTGGTCGTCGGTGCGCTGATGATCAGCGCCACGTGTGGTGGCGGCGGGAAGGGCGGCCCGACGACACCAGGCGGAGACGGCATGGGCAACCCCGTCGACACGGCGGACACAGGCACCGGTGGCACTGGTGGCACCGGTGGCGCGACCGGCAGCATGCCACCCACGGCGGGCGGCACGCGCAAGGCGATGCACGCGCCTGGCTTGATCGCGACACCACTGCCGAACGATCCGGCGAAGACCACGATCCATCGGCTGTCGAACGGCATGACCGTGTACATCAGCGCCGATCCGCAGGAGCCATCGATCGTCGCGCACATCGCGGTTCGCGCCGGTGGCGGGCAGGATCCTCAAAAGTCGACCGGTCTCGCGCACTACCTCGAGCACATGCTGTTCAAGGGCACGTCGCAGCTCGGCACGCTCGACTACGCGAAGGAGAAGGTCCACCTCGACAAGATCGAGAAGCTGTACGCCGAGCTTCGTCGCTCGGGCAGCAACCGCGGGCAGGTGCTCGCGGAGATCGACAAGGAGACCCAGGCCTCGGCGCAATATGCGGTGCCGAACGAGCTCGACCAGCTGTACTCGCGCATCGGGATCACCGGCCTCAACGCCTTCACCACCAACGACGCGACGGTCTACGTCACCGAGGTCCCGAAGAACCGTGTCGCGCAGTGGGCGAAGGTCGAGGCCACTCGCTACACCGACCCGGTGTTCAGGTTGTTCTGGCCGGAGCTCGAAGCCGTGTACGAGGAGAAGAACCGCGGTCTCGATAGCCCGGGCCGTCAGGTCCACGAGACGTTCATGAAGTCGATGTTCCCGAAGCATGGCTACGGGTGGAGCAGCGTGCTCGGCGAGATCGAGCACCTCAAGAGCCCGGCGTACGGCGACATGCTCGAGTTCTTCCGTCGCTATTACACGCCGGGGAACATGGCGATCCTGCTGTCGGGCGACGTCGACGCGTCGGTGTTGCCGCTCCTCGAGAAGGAGTTCGGCGGCTTCAAGCGCCCGGTCGGCGAGGCGTCGGATCCGGGCGAGCTGCCGAAGCTGTCGGGCCGCACCGAGGTTTCGGTGAAGGTGCCGGCGGAAGAGGGCGTGATGATGGGCTGGCCGCTGGTGTCAGCCACGCACCCGGATCGGTTGGCCGTCGAGCTGATGGATCTGCTCCTGCTCGACGGTCAGTCGGGCATGCTCGCTCGCGAGCTGCTGCTGACGCAGAAGGTGGCTGACGCAGGCTGCAGCCCGACGTTCCTTCGCGATAGCGGCTACTACCAGCTCTACGCGGATGCGCTCGACGGCCAGACGCACGCCGATCTCGAGAAGATGCTGCTCGCACTGGTCGAGAAGCTGCAGCGGGGAGAGTTCACGGATTCCGACCTGTCGGCCGCGATCCTGACCGCAGAGATCCAGTCGCAGCAGATCCTCGAGTCGAACCAGGGTCGGCTGAGCCTGATGGAGAGCTCGTTCATCCTCGGCGAGGACTGGAAGGATGTCGTCACCAAGATCGAGCGGATGAAGAAGATCACGAAGGCCGACATCCTTCGCGTCGCGAAGCAGTACCTGACCAAGGACGTGCTCGTGCTCAAGAAGGTCAAGGGCAAGCCCGACAGCGAGAAGATCGAGAAGCCGAAGATCACCGCGGTCAAGGTCGACCCGAGCCGTGGCAGCCCGTACGCGAAGTCGATCCTCGACATGCAGGTCCCGCCGATCGAGCCGGTGGCGATCGCCGAGGGCAAGGATTACGAGCGCGGCAAGCTCGCGACTGGCGACATGGTCGCCGTCAAGAACACCCGCAACGGCTTGTTCGCGGTGTCGTTCGCGTACGACTACGGTCGCGCCGACGACAAGCTCGCGTGCCTTGCCCTCGAGACGCTCAAGGTCAGCGGCGCCGCCAAGCGGAATGCCGAGCAGGTCGCTCGTCATCTCCACGAGCTCGGCCTGTCGATCGACGTCGGCTGCGGCAAGGACGCGGCCTCGATCAGCGTGTCGGGCATCGATCGCAACCTCGAGGCGGGCATGGCGCTGCTGCGCGAGTGGCTCGCCGAGCCCGTGATCGAGGAAGCCACCGTCAAGGCGCGGGTCGCCACCACGCTCACCGAGCGCGCGAACGGCAAGGCGTCGCCGCAGGTCGTCACCCAGGCGGTCGCCGCGTTTGCGCGCGATGGCGCGGAGAGCGGCTTCCTCGTGCAGCCGAAGAACAAGGATCTCGAGAAGGCGACGCCCGCGATGCTCAAGAAGATCCTCGCGCGCTACCTCGACATGAAGCACCGCACGACCTACTTCGGCCCGCGCGGCAAGGACGCGGGGACCGTCGTCGTCCTCGGTAAGGGCACGATCGCGACCAAGGTGATCAAGCCGTATCGCTACCGTGCTGGCGGCAAGTTGTTCGCGCTCGATCAGGACACCAAGCAGATGCAGATCAACATGGCGTGGCCGCGCCCGCCCGCGAACGATAACGATCGCGCCACCGGCTCGCTGTTCAGCGAATACGCCGGCATGTTGCTCTACCAGGAAGTTCGCGAAGCACGTGGCCTCGCGTACACCGTGAGCGGCTGGTACTCGCCCGGCTTCCGCAAGGGCGACGACGCCGGCGTGGTCGCGTACGTCGGCACGCAGGCCGACAAGAGCCACGACGCGATCGACGCCGTGCTCGAGACGATCGCCAAGGCTCTCGACGACAAGCGCCTCGAGACAGCGAAGGACACGATCGGCCAGAACTTCCGCGTCGATCGCGTTCCGCCGCGCGCCATCGCGAACTCGGTGTTCGCGTGGCAGGACCAGGGCGAGAAGGCCGATCCACGCGCGGCCCGCGCCAGGCGCACGCTCGCCGTCGACAAGGCCGCTCTCACCAGGTGGATGAAGGAAGCGTTCGGTCGCAAGGTCATCGTGTCGCTGTCGGGCCCCAAGAAGTCGCTCGACGAGGCGAAGCTGAAGAAGCTCGCGTCGATCACCTGGATCACCAAAGAGCAGGTCTTCGGCTACTAGAGATCGCGTGCGAGCAGGATGAACCGGCGATCCTCGACGATGCCGGCCACTTTCTCGTAGAACGGCCGCGGGCCGATCCACGCGACCTCGCAGCGCGCGTGCTCGCGACCGACGTCGACGAGACACGCGAGCAGCAACACCTCGCCGAGGCCCTTGCCGCGGTGCGCCGGCCACGTGCCCGTCGGGCCGAACCAGCCGAGGCCGCGGTTGTTGCCGTCGTGCGCGGCGAACGCGCAGTACGCGCCGTCGTGGAGCGCGACGTGAACGCCGGCTGGCTCGTGACCGAGTGCCCGCTCGAGCTCCCACGGCCACGCGCCGCCGAACTCGGTGCGCACGGCATCGAGCAACGCGTGCTCGTCGGCGCGCGCGCGCCGAACCTCGTAGCCCTTGGTGCTCGCCGCGGCGGTGAGCTCGGCGACGCGCTGCTCGCTGACCCGCGGGTTGGTTCGAGCTTCGATCAACACG
>JACCYD010000895.1 GCA_013696695.1 Deltaproteobacteria bacterium
GTCCGAGCCGGAGCGCGACTCCGCCGCGCGCTCGAGATCGGACACGGCGCTCCGCGCTGCGTTGAGCGCCGACTCGGCGGCTTCCTTGGCCCCGGTGATCTCGGCGAGCTGCGCCTCGAGCGCGGCGACGCGCGTCTGCAGCTCGGCGGCGACCTGCTGTGCCTTCGCGACCGCAGGCTCGGCCTCGGCGAGCCTGACCTTGAGCGCCTTGATCTCGTCGCGCGCCTCGGCCAGCGAGGCCTGCTGCGCGGTCTCGGACACCGCGAGCCCGCTCTCGAGATCGAGCACGCGATCATTGAGGGCTTCGATCTCGTTCTCGCGCTCGACGAGCTTCGATTCGGCATCGTCGGCGCGCGCGGTCAGCTTGGTCACCGCTGCGCGTGCATCGGCGAGCTCGCGCTCGAGCTGGGTCTTGCGATCGACGAGCGCGAGGGCCGACGTGCGCTCGGCGGCGAGCTCGCGCACCGCGGTCTCGAGCTTGGTGCCGAGATCCTTCTGCGTGGTCTGCAGCTTTTCCGACAGCTCGCGCTCGGTGACCTGCGCCCGCGAGCCGAGCTCGAGCTCGAGGCCCGTGAGTTGCTCCGCGTGCTGCCGGGTCGCCGCTCCGAGCTCGCCGGCGTGCCTGGCTTCGGCAATCTCGCGTTCCGACCTGCGCAGCTCCTCGGCAGCCGCGAGCTCCGTCGTGCGCTTGGCCTCGAGCTCGACCAGCTTGGCCTCGAGCGCGCTCGTCGTCTCGGCCAGCTTCGCCTCGGCTTCAGTCGCGCGCTTCTGCGCATCCTTGATCGTGGCCGCGACGTCGGAGCCGATCGCCTCGGCCTTGTCGGCGCGGCGGTGCGCGTTGTCGAGCTCGCGAGCGACGCTGCGCGCGCGCATGTCGGCTTCGGCCGCACGGCGGAGCGCCTCGGCGACATCCTTCGCCATCGCCTTCGCCATGGTGTCGGCCGCACTCGCGCGCTTCTCGGCATCCTCGACCAGCCGCCCCGCCTCGGTGACGCCCTTCTCGGCGCTCGCCGCGCGCTCGCTCGCGACCTGCTTGGCCTTCGCGGCCTCGGCGATCGCGGAATCGGCGCCGGCCAGCTCGGCGAGCTTGGCCTGCAGCGACTTCGCGTGCTCCTCGGCTTCGGTGATCAAGCTCTGCGCGCTCGACAGCTCGGTGGCCGCGGTGATCGCGCGATCGTCGGCATCGCGGGCCTGTTGCTCGGCCTCGGCGATCGATTCCTGGAGCTCGCTGACTCGCGCCACCGATGCGGCGAGCTGGCTCGTCAGCTCGGCGACCTCTCCCGCGAGCTTGGCCGACCTCGCCTCGGCAGCCTGGACCGGCGCCGCACCCGCACCGAGCCGCGACTCGAGACCCGCGATCCGATCGGACGCCTTCGCCAGCTCGGCCTCGGCCGTCTTCGCGCGGTTCTCCGCGTCGGCGAGCTTGCCCTCGATCTGGTTCGCGCGCGTCTCGGCCTTCGCCGCCTGCGCGTTCGCGTGCGCGAGGTTGCGCTCGGCTCCCTGCGCGCGAATCTGTGCCGCGGCGACATCCTTCTCGGCCTTCTCGGCGCGCCCGGAGACCACGGTGTTGAGCTCGGTGAGCTCGCGCACGCGGCTGTCGGCAGTGCTCGGCGCGGCCGCCTTGACGTTCGCCTTCACCGACTCGAGCTCGCGCTGCAGCGTCGACACCACCATGTCGGCTTCGGCGAGCTTCTCGGCGACCTGCATGCCGGCCGCGGTGTCGGCCATCATCTTCGCTTCGCGGGTCTTCGCGAGCTCGAGTCGCATCGCCTCGAGATCCGCGGTGCTCTGCCGGCGCAGCGCATGGAGCTCCTCGCGCATCGTCATCGATTCGCGATTCGCTTCGCCCGCGGCATGCTCGGCGATCGAGAGCGCCGCCTGCGCCTCGTCCAGCGCGACCGAGAGCTTGTCGATATCGATCGACGAACCTCCCGACCACTGCGCCTGAGGGCCCGCGGCCTGCCGCAGCACCTGCATCTCGTCCTGCATCGCGGCGAGCGCGCGTTCGAGCGCCGCGACCTTGGCCTCGGACTCGTCGCGTAGCCGGATCGCCTCGCCCATCATCGCCGGCGCCGTCAGCTCCGACGACATCATCCCCTCGCCGTCGCGCAGCGTGGTCGACTTCGCCACCGCTGCGATCTGCTGGTGGAGCTCGCCGACGCGCTTCGCGAACGCATCGCGCTCTTCCTCGACTGCGGATCTCGTCTTGCGCTCCATGTCGAGCAACACGGCGAGCGAGCCATGCAAGCCGACCGGAGGCGGTAGCGTGCCGCTCGTCGGCAACAGCCGGATCACCAAGCTACCGACGAGGATGATCTCGCCCGTCGGCACCGGCGCGCGCTGGACCTTGTTCGGGCCGACGAACGTACCCGTCGAGCTGCCGAGATCCTCGATCCACAACACGCCCTGATCGACGAAGAACCGCGCGTGTTGCCGCGACACCCGCGGGTCGGTGCTCTTGATCGCGCACTCGTCCCCTCGCCCGACCAGAACGACCTCCGTTCCGAGTGCGAACGAGCGATCGACGCCGTCTGCGTCGGAGTAGACAAGCGTCGCCATTCCCGCCGTCGAAACCTATCACGTACGCGGAGTTATCGAAAAAACCGGGCTAGCCGCGGCAGCTCTAGTTGCCACCGAACCGGGGGTCAACCCCGCGATCCGACGCGGTGCGCAACTGGCGCGTGCCTTGCTGCTGGCTCCCGCATATGAAGCGCCTTGGCCTGCCCGCCGTTCTCGCCCTTGTCGCCTGCGGCAGCGAAGTCCCCGTCGATAACGGACGGAACCCGTTCCTCGAGGACCTGTCGGACAGCGGCAAGGAAGACTCGGGCTACCTGAACCCCGACGGTGTCGAGGTCGAGGTCGATCTCGAAGGCGACGTCACCGGCGGCGCGACCCAGATCAAGGAAGGCCCGGCGATGATCGGGCAGTTCGCCATGACCTTCTTCCGCAAGCAGGAGAAGCTCTACATCGAATCCCTCGCCGAGGACGCCTCGAGCGCGACCCGCGCCGAGTGGCTGATCGACGGCGTGTGGCTCGCTGCCGACAAGGTTCCCGCCGGCGCCTCCCGCAAGCGCTGGCGACTGCGCGGCCTCAACGCGGTGCACCTGTTCGCGGCCGGCACCAAGCCGAAGGTCGGCGACGAGCTGATCGCGAAGGTCCCGGTGAACCCGTTCACCGTGTTCCGCGATGCCGGCGACAGCTGCGCCGATAGCGACGATCACATCCCACTCGATCAGGCCGTGTACTGGTACCGCTGGGAAGGCGACCGCCCGGGCTGCAAGGCCGCACTCCAGGACCTCAAGATCACGGTCTCGAAGACGTTCTCGACGGCAACCGCCGCGGTCTATCCCGAATACGACCAGCTGGTCGCCGACAACAAGGTCACCGTCGCGATCCTGTTCGGCCAGATCGGCGACGAAGCGACGATCAGCTCGAGCGACCCCGGCGTCCGCAACCACGCGCGCTACGGCCGCATGCTCACCGATGCCGGCTTCAAGTCGGTGACCGCGCCCGTCGGCAAGCGGTTCGAGAAGACGCTGCGCGGCGGCGTCGTCGCCCAGATCGATCTCTACGCACCGAAGGATTTCTCGGGCCTCGGCGACTTCGAGCACTTCGACAACTTCCAGAAGGCGCTCTCGGAGCACGAGGTCGTCGCCTACGACGGTCACTCGATGCTCGGCGCATCGGACTTCTGGACGCGCCCCGAGTATCCGAGCTTCTATCAGATCTATCTCTACGGCGGCTGCCTCGGCTACGAGTACTACATCAAGCCGATCCTCCACGGTAAGGGCGACAGCTGGGCCAAGCTCGACATCATGTCGAGCGTGATCGAAGTGACCGCCGACGCGACCGACTTCGCCGCCCCGGCGATCGCAAAGCTGTTGTTCGCGATCGAGAACGGCAAGCGCTCGTCGTGGAAGCAGGTCCTCAACATCGTGCGCGAGAACGTCGGCGACTCGACGTTCGGTGTCTCGGGCGTGCGCGACAACTGCTACGCCCCCGGCGGCAACCGTTGCTAGCTCACTGCGTGCGAACCCGGAAACGCGTCAGCGCGACAGTAGGCATCCCTACGACGGCGCAGCGCACGCTTCAGCGTACTACGACAGCGTGGATTCGAGCACGCGCTGCGTCTGCGCGGCACGATACGCGTCGAGCTTGGCGGCCACGGCCGGATCCATCAGCGCGATGATCGCCGCGGCGAGCAAGCCGGCATTCGCGGCCCCGCCCTCCCCGATCGCGAGCGTGCCGACCGGGATGCCCCTCGGCATCTGCACGATCGACAACAGCGAATCGAGACCGTTGAGCGCGCCGCTCTGGATCGGCACGCCGAGCACCGGCAAGCGCGTCTTCGCCGCCGTCACACCCGCAAGGTGCGCGGCCGCGCCGGCACCGGCGATGATCACGCAGAGGCCGCGCTGCTGCGCCGACGCGACGTACTCGCCGTGTTGATCGGGCGTGCGATGCGCGGACAGAATCTTCGACTCGTTGCCGATACCGAGCTCGGTCAGCACGTCGGCTGCCGCCTTCATCGTGCTCCAGTCGCTCTTCGAGCCCATGATGATGCCGACGCGAATGGGTGTGGTGGTCATGGTTTTCTCCGTGGTCCTGCTGCGCGCAGCAACCGATCGCCGACAGCTTCACCTAGGCCGATAGCGGGAGGCAACGCAGCGACCACGACATCGACACCGGCTTCGTCGAGCTCGCGCAGCGCGGCGTAGAGAGATCTCGCCATGCCATCGACGTCCTCCGGGAGTGGACGAACGCGCACGTCCTCTGGAAGATCGCGCGTCAGCGACGGCGGCGCGAGGACGCCAATGCGATCTCCGGCCCTGGCGTGCGCCTGCGCCCGCAGCGTCTGGAGCACGCTCGCGAGCTCGTGTGGCTCGACCGCGATCACCAGCGCGCGCGGCGCGTAGTGGCTCTCGAGCGTCCCCGGTGCCGCAGGTGATTCCGCCGAGCCTGCCGCGAGC
>JACCYD010001318.1 GCA_013696695.1 Deltaproteobacteria bacterium
GCCTGCGAGATGTTGACGCCCTGATCGGTGAACGACTGCGAGATGTGCGCGAGCAGGCCGGGCTTGTCGGCGCACAGCACCTGGATCGCGACCTCGTGCTGCGCGTTGCCGTGGCCATCCCACTCGACCTCGATGCGACGCTCGGGATCGAGATCGAGGCCTTTGTCACAATCGCGGCGGTGCACGGTGACGCCGCGACCGCGCGTGATGAAGCCGTGAATCGGATCGCCCGGTAGCGGCGAGCAGCACTTCGCGAAGCGAACCAGGATGTCTTCCTCGCCCGCGACCTTGATGCCCGACGACGACGTGCGGCGCGTGACCTTGCGCAGCAGCGTCTTGAGCATCGACTCGGGCTTCAGTTTTTTCTCGGGGTCCTTGTCGTCGAGCTCCGGCAACGCCTTCTCGAGCACCTGCTGCGCGGTGATCTTGCCGTAGCCGACCTGGATGATCAGCTCGTCGACGTTCATCGTCTTGAGCTCGCGTGCCGCGTGCTGGAGCTGCTTCTCGGCACGCGACAGCGTGGTGTTGTGCTTGCGCAGCGCCTTGTCGATCAAGTCGGTGCCGAGCACGACGGCCTTGTCGCGCTGCTCCTGGCGCAGCAGCCAGCGAATCTTGGTGCGTGCACGCGCGGTCTTGACCAGCTTGAGCCAGTCCTTGTTCGGCTTCTGGTTCGGGCTGGTGATGATCTCGATGGTGTCGCCGTTGCGCAGCTGATAGCGCAGCGGAACGATCATGCCGTTGACGCGCGCGCCGCTGCAGTGATCGCCGATCGAGCTGTGCACGGCGTAGGCGAAGTCGATCGGACACGAGCCCTTCGGCAGCGCCTTCACGTCGCCGCCAGGCGTGAACACGTAGACCTCGTCGCCGAACAGGTCGATCTTGACGCTCTCGAGGAACTCGGTCGGGTCGCGGAGCTCCTTCTGCGATTCCATCAGCTGGCGGAGCCAGGCGAACTTCTTGTCGTCCTCGTCGACGACGAGCTTGCCCTCTTTGTATTTCCAGTGCGCCGCGATGCCGTGCTCGGCGACCAGGTTCATCTCGCGCGTGCGGATCTGGATCTCGATGCGCTCGCCGCGCGGCCCGATCACCGCGGTGTGCAGCGACTGGTAGAGGTTCGGTTTCGGCAGCGCGATGTAGTCCTTGAAGCGGCCGGGGAGCGGCGTCCACTTCTGGTGCGAGACGCCGAGCGCCTGATAGCAGTGCATCTGCGTATCGGTGATGACGCGAAAGCCGATCGAATCGTGGATGTCCTCGAACGGCCGCTGCGTGCGGCGCATCTTCTGATAGATCGACCACAGGTGCTTGGCGCGGCCCATCACCTCGCACGGCACGCCGCCCGCTTCCATCTCTGCCTGGATCAGCTTCTCGACCGCGTGGATGTACTCGAGCCGCTCCGCACGCGTCTTCGCGACGTCCGCCGCGAGCTGCTCGTACTCGCCGGGGTTCGTGTACTTGAAGGCGAGGTCCTCGAGCTCGACCTTGACCCACTGGATGCCGAGCCGGTTCGCGAGCGGCGCGTAGATCTGCATGGTCTCGGCGGCGATCCGCTCCTGCTTCTCGGGCGGCAGGTGCTCGAGCGACCGCATGTTGTCGAGCCGGTCGCACAGCTTGACCAGGATGACGCGGATGTCGCGCGCCATCGCGAGCAACATCTTGCGGAAGTTCTCTGCCTGCTGTTCCTCGCGCGTCGAGTAGGGCAGCTTGCCGAGCTTGGTGACGCCGTCGACGAGGAACGCGATCTCCTTGCCGAAGATCTCGCCGAGCTGATCGACCGTCGCGCTGGTGTCCTCGACACAGTCGTGGAGCAGGCCCGCACAGACGCTGGCGACGTCGAGCTTGAGCTCCGCGATGATGCGGGCGACCGCCAGCGGGTGCGTGACGTACGGGTCACCCGACTTCCGGGTCTGACCATCGTGCGCGGCGGCCGCGAACTGGTACGCGCGGCGAACCAGCGGGATATCGGCAGCGGGGTAGTAGCCGGCGACTTCTGACAGGATCTGTTCGAGCTCGTGCATCAGCGGGAAAGCACGAGGATACCACCCGTCTCCAGGGAGGACGATTCCCGGAGGCGACCCCGTTCCATCGATCCGCCTACGACAACTACGAACAAGGCGTCGGCGCGGCGGCCGCCGGAGGGGCAACCTGCCCCAAGCCGCGGTAGGTGCGAGCCATCACGAGCCTCCCATCGCCACGATGCGGGCCTCGATCGCAGCCACGTCGTGTGCGAACGGACGGAGCGCGAGGTATGCGCGCAGCGCGGCGATCGCCTGCACGGGTGCGCCGGTACGCTGGTGGACGAAGCCGAGCCCGCGGTGCGCCGGCGCATTGTTCGGATCGAGGGCGAGGGCCGCCTCGAAGGCTTGGCGCGCGCCGGCGAGGTTCGAGGCGAGATACAGCTCCGTGCCCGTGGTGACCAGCGCGGCGGCAGACTTCGTCGACGCTGCGATCGTCGGCGTGGTGGTCGTCGGCGTGGGCGTCGCCGCAATCGTCGGCGCGGTCGGTGCTGCGACGTCTCCGCTCGTCGGCGCGGTCGCCGGTGCCGCATTCGACGTCGCGGAGGCCGACTCGACAGCGGCGGAGATCGCGATCGCCGGCTTCGCGGCCATGATCGCGCGCAGCTTCGCGCGTCGTGCCTTCTTCCGGACTGTTCCGACGGTGAAGGCCGCTTCGCTTGCGAGCGGCGAGGCCTCGACGATCGGCGCGGCCTCGACGTTCGGCGCGGGCTCGATCGGTACGGATTCGACTGTGGCGAGTTGCGGTACCGGTGCCGGTTCCTCGATCGGCGCGGACTCGATCGGCGCGGGCGCGAATGCGATCTCGCCTCGCGGCGCGACCACGGTGGTGTGGCGCGTGGTGATCCGCTCGCGCGATGTCGGCAGCTCGTCGTTGCTGTAGCCGATCATCGCGGCCGCGACGCCCGCGATCGTCCCCGCGAACAGCAGCCACGCGAGCCGACCACGAGCTCGATTTGGAGTCGAGTGCGGCGCGATATCGGCCGATTGATCCAGCGCTTCGTCGAGCGACTTCGCGGGAACCCTCGCGAGCGACGACCCGCTCGACGCCGGCAGCGGTTCCACCAGCCTGCCGTGGACGGTGCCCGCCGCGAACACGCCGGGATTCGTCAACGGTGTCGGTGGCAGCGCGAGCTTCGACGGGCGCATCGAGATCAACGCTGTCGCCACGCTGTGCGGCATCCGCGGCGGGACCACCGCGGCCTCGCGGATCACGTCCGCGAGCTCGGATGCTCCGTC
Source organism: Deltaproteobacteria bacterium (assembly GCA_013696695.1). Classification (GTDB taxonomy): domain Bacteria; phylum Myxococcota_A; class Polyangia; order Haliangiales; family Haliangiaceae; genus JABFXX01. The sequence goes on from JACCYD010001318.1 coordinate 3,252, forward strand.
GCGCCAGCCCGCCGCATAGCGTTGCTCGAGTAACGCGTCGGCGAGCTCCTTCATCGACGGGCGCTCTGCAGGATCGTCCGCGAGCGCGCGCATGCACAGCGCCGACAGCGCCTGCGGTACCTCGGGCACGTGCTCGCACACCGTCACGACATCTTCCGCGGAGACACAGTGCTCGTAGCCCGGCGCATTGCCGCGCGGACGAACACCCGCGAGCAACTCGTAGAGCACGACGCCGAGCGCGAACACGTCGGCGCGTGGTGTCAGCGCCTCGCCGCGCGCTTGCTCCGGCGCCATGTACGCCCACTTGCCCTCGATCATGCCGGCACCGGTACCTTCGCGGCGCGCGATCCCGAAATCGGCCACGCGCACCTCTCCGGTCCGTGTCAGCAACAGATTGCTCGGGCTAACGTCCGCGTGGATCACCGCACCGCCGGGCCGCAGATGTCCGAACTCGAGACCGAGCGCGGCGGCGTGGACGACGGCGGTCGCGATCCCGATCGGCAGTCGTCGTCCGCGCGAGCGCAGCAGCTGTCGCAGACTCGGACCATCGACGTACTCCATCACCAGGAACACGTCGTCGCCCTCGCAGACCAGATCGAGGACGCTCACGATGTTGCCGTGCTGCATGCCGACGAGCAGCTTCGCCTCGTCGATCAGCCGCTCCGCCGATTCGAGGCTCGCGCGCGTCGCGAGCAGGCGCTTGATCGCGACCGGCTTGCGAAATCCACGCGCGCCGATCGCGTGGCCAATGAACACCTCGGC
>JACCYD010001323.1 GCA_013696695.1 Deltaproteobacteria bacterium
CGCGGCACGATCGTCGCGATCATCGCCTTGCCGATCGACTCGGTCCCCGCGAGCGTGAGCGACCACATCGCCACGCCGATGATGGCTAGCCACGCGGTATCTGCATCGGCGAGCAAGACGAACGGCGCGTAGCCGGCGCCGGCGAGCGTGAAGATCACGACCACGCCCGCTCCGGTGCGGCCCCGGGCACGGACGCGATCGAACGCTGTCCCTGCGATCAGGGCGACCGCGCCATCAGCTGCCATCGCGGCGGCATAGGCGACCGGCAGCCAGCGCGTCGCGAGCAGGCCCTCGCGCTCCATGTGATAGGCGAGCAGCGGCCAGTCCGCGAGGCCGATCGCGATGAGCGCGACCCCGACGAGGTAGGTCCGGTAGCGCGGCCCGAGCCGTCCTCGTTCGTCCTCGGTCGAGGAATCGAGTGCGCGCGGATCGGGGTACAGCTGGCGCGCGCGAAGCAAGATGCCCACCGCGAGGGCTGCCGGAATCCCGAGGATCACGAAGGCCCACGCGAAGCCCTCCGCATTTTCACCTTTCCATGCGAGCACGCCGGCAACGAGGAGCGGGCCGAGCAAGCCACCGATCTGATCCATCGCCTCGGTGATCGCGAAGGCCCGGCCGGCGCCGACATCACTCGCGGCAAACGAGACCAGCGTCGACTTCGCCGGTGACCGCACCGCCTTGCCGAGCCGCTCGAGCCCGACGAGCACCGCGACCATCGGCCAGCTGCCGGCAAGCGCGAGCAGCGGGACCGCGACGAGGTTCACCGAATAACCCGCGATCGTGATCGCCCAGTAGCGCTGCGTTCGATCGGCGAACGCACCCGTCACATAGCGAAGTGCATACCCGATCGCCTCGCCCGTCCCGGAGACCAGTCCGACCGCCGTGGCGCTCGCGCCCATGATCGCGAGGTAGGGGCCGATCGCGCCGCGCATGCCCTCGTAGCAGAGGTCGGCGAACAGGCTCACCCACCCGAGGAGAAAGACAAAGCGGCGTGCCTTGCCGCTCATGCTGCCGCCAGCCTGCACGTCAGAGACGCTTTCACAGCGACACCGTATCAGCTCGGAACCGACCTGGAGCTACGTCCGATACTGGTCGGCGTCGATGCGGTAGCGCTGGATCCAGCGCTGGATCTGCATGCGCGCCTTGCCGAGCTCGCGGGCGATCGCGCTGATGTTGCCGCGGTGGCGCTGCAGGAGCCCGATCAGCTCGTCGCGCCGCGCCTGCTGGTCGGGCGAGAGCGTACTCGCCTTGCGGGCGCGCACCGCCGGCGGCAGATGTTCGAGCTCGATCGTGTCGGTCGGTGCCATCGCGATGGCGGCTTCGAGACACTTCTCGAGCTCGCGCACGTTGTGCGGCCAGTCGTGACGCGCGATCGCGCGCGCGGCTTCGATCGAGAGCTGGAAGCGATCCGCGCGAGCGGGCGCGAGCCGGCGAAGGATCGCCCCGACGAGAATTCCGAGATCCTCCGGACGATCGCGCATCGCCGGCAGATCGATCCGGAAGCCGGCGAGCCGCGCGAGCAGATCGGCGCGAAAGCGGCCGGCCGCGACCATCGCGTCGAGATCGTGGAGCGTCGCGGCGATCACGCGAAAGTCGACTGCGATCGCGCGCGTGCTTCCGAGCGGCAGGACCTCGCGTTCCTGGAGGACGCGCAGCAACGCGGCCTGTGAGGCCGGCGCGAGGTCACCGACCTCGTCGAGAAACAGCGTGCCGCGATCGGCCCGCTCGATCAGTCCGGGACGATCGTCGACGGCGCCCGAGAACGCACCTTTGCGAACACCGAACAGCTCGCTCTCGACGAGGGACGCCGGAATCGCGGCGCAGTTGACGGCGACCAGCTCACCCGGGCGCTGCGAGAAGGTGTGGACCGCACGTGCGATCAGCTCCTTGCCGGTGCCGGTCTCGCCACCGACGAGGATCGGGACCGCGGACTCGGCGACCTTGCGGAGCTGCGCGAGCTCGTGTGCCAGCTCCGGGTCGACCGTCAGCCAGCCCGGCTCGGTCTGCACGGCATCGAAGCTTGCGAGCTCACCGGTGATCATTTGCCGGCGCACGACGAAGAGCGTGTGTCCCATCTCGATCCGCGTGTCGTCCTTGATCGCGATCCGATCGATCGCAGCGCCGTCGACAAAGGTGCCGTTCTTCGAGCCTGCATCGGCGAGGATCCAGCGTCCGAGCTCGCGCTCGAGCGTCGCGTGGCGCGTCGACATCCGCGGGTCCGGGATGGTGACCGTCAGGATCGAGCGACCGGTCTCGCGACTCGCGATCGCGTCGCGGCGAGTGCCCCGGCCAACCACGACGATCTCGACGTCGGCGAGCGAGTACCGCGCGGACAGCGCGGTCGGGCGCGCTCCTTCAAACGCGACGTAGAGCACCGGAATCGAGGCAGGCTCGTCGGACGGTGCGCTGTGTGCGGAAAGGGTCGCGTCCTCCACGTCCGGCCATCGTGCATTCTTCGCCGGATGGGTTACAAGACCCGCATGCGCGAGGTCGCGATGTGGCTGGTGGTTGTCGGTTGTGTCGGCGGCGGCGAGCCCGCATCCGAGCCCAGCGCCGCACGTCCTGCCGCGACAGGTCCGACGACGATCCCACCCGCCGCGCCTCCCGAGCTTCCCGCAATCCGGCTGCGCTCGCCCGGTGACGAACCGCGACGCGAGCTGCGTTATCGACCGGTCGTGGGC